>JBKPQV010000334.1:0-5322 GCA_046734235.1 Acidobacteriota bacterium | reverse complement strand
ATTCATGATCGTGTAACTGCTGTGACGAGTTATATCGTTTCTTGGTAACATTGACTTCACGGGGGCATGTTCATAGCATGACCTCGATTCTGCCTGGTAAAGCCTTAAACATCTCAGCTCAAAAAAAGGAGAACACAAAATGGCTACAGCCAAAAAAGGAAGCAAGGACGGTCGAGGGGGCAAAGGTAAGCCAGCCAGCAAAACGGGACGAGGAGGTAAGGGCGTTCCAAAGGATGGTCGCGGCGGCAAGGTCGGGGCAGGCAAGAAGCGCTAACCATCATGTAGTCACATTCGCAGGTGAATTAGACCGGAGGGTGGTTTTCAACCAAGCCACCCTTTGGTGTCTTCCTCGTAGTTCCGACTCTCCAATGCGAACAATAACTAAAAGCTGTTGTCTGAAGGCAATAGTTATTTTCGCGGTCATTCTTATCAACTCCAATGTTGTTTTACTCCATACTAATGACGTTTCGCACGAAGAAACGCTTGCAGAGCAAGCTTATGCGAAAGCACAAGGCCTACGCAGTCAATGGCGAAAGGAGTCAATGCTGCAGGCGGTTGAGGAACTGGAACGCGCAAAAGATCTCTGGAAATCTTCAGGTAATCGAATAAATGAGGCGAAAGTACTAAAAGTCATCGCCGAGATCTTCTGTGTTGTAAGCAACTACCGCAAGGCTTTAGGTTCGTCTCAAGAATCCCACAGAATATTTCATTCTCTAAATCTAAAACGGGATGAAGCGGATGCGCTGACAACTCTTGGCATTGTTTATTTGCTATTGGGGAAAACTCAACAGTCTCTTAGCGTAAGCCAGCAAGCACTCAGAATCAGCAGTCTTCTTCGGGATCCTGACCTGGAGTCTCAATCCTTAAATAACGTGGCCGAGGCCAGCTATTTTCTTGGTGACTTTGAAGCCTCACTCTCTTCAGCGGGCCGAGTCATTTCTATCTGGGACAACAAGAGCAGAAAGAATGAAAAGGAGTTGGCTCGAGCCTTTAGCGTAATGGCTTGGATTTACATAGATAAAGACGATACCAAAAAGGCGCTTGAGTGCTTTGATAAAGGTTTGCAATCATGGCGAGCCGCAAACGATCGACAAGGCGAAGCGACTGCTATTAATTCCTTGGGCTCACTATACGCGTTTTCGGGCAACTTTCAACGAGGCCTCGAACTGCAAAAACAAGCACAGACAATGTATCAGGAGATGGGTGACCTGAGAGGAGAAGCCGACTCCGACACCAAGCTAGGGTTTACCTATTTCACACTGGGAGAATTCGATAAAGCTCTTGATTACTTCGAACAAGCCCTCGATATTTATCGGCAACTGGAAAACGGTGATCTTCAGGGACAGACGCTCAGCATGATCGGTGATGTATATAATGTTCTTGATAACTACGACTTAGCTCTTGAGAAGTACGATGCAGCGATACCACTAATCAAAAGTGCAGGTGATAAACTGTGGATGGCATTTCTCCTGAATAGTAGGGGTGCCTTGTTCTCACGAATGCGCACGAAAGAGCAGCAGGCACTCAGTTCCTACCGTCAGGCATTACCTATTTTTCATGACCTGGGGAATGAACGTTGGGAAGCGAACACACTTAACGGTATTGGTGCGGTCTATTACAACCTGGGTCAGCGCGATAAAGCACTTTCGGCTTTTGAACAAGCATTGGCATTAACTCAAAAGATCAAGGATCAAAACGGCGAATCGCTAAGTCTCCTGAACATCAGCCGTATTCAAAAAGATCTCGGCAACCTGGAAAAAGCCCGCGGCAATGTTGAGACCGCTTTAGCAATCAACGAATCTTTGCGAACAAATGTAGTTAGCCAGCAGTCGCGTGCTGCTTACTTTGCTTCAACGCATCAGTATTACGAGTTATATATCGACATACTGATGTCGCTAAACAAGCAGCAACCGCAATCAAATTTTGACTCATTAGCGTTCGCGGCGAGTGAAAGATCGCGTGCGCGCTCCCTTTTAGAGTTGCTAAATGAAGCCCGGTCAAACATTCACAAGGGAGTGAATCCTCAACTCTTGGAACGTGAAAGAGAGCTGCGTTACCAACTGAGCAAGCTCTCTGAGCGTCAGATGATTCTTCTTGCAGGGAATACGAATAAAGATGAGGCCGATCGCGTTGCGAAGCAAATCGATGAACTCTCAATAAACTATGACGAAGTGAGGTCGCAGATTCGATCGGCTAGTCCAAGATATGCCGCCCTTACTCAGCCCCAGCTTTTAACAGCACGCGACATTCAGCAGCGCCTACTCGATAAGAACTCTATTCTGTTGGAATATGCTTTGGGTGAACATAAAAGCTACCTTTGGGCGCTAACTTCTGAAGAACTTTCCAGCTATGAATTGCCGGGCCGTCAGCAGATCGAATTAGTGGCGCGCAGGACCTATGAAATGCTTACTGCCAGTCAATTCATTCAAGGCGAGTCAACAGAAGAACGACAGTCAAGGCTAGACAACGTCAATAATGAATTGGTTGCCGAACTAAGACGACTCAGCGATATCTTGATTGGACCAGTTGCGGCAAAGCTCGGATCCAGACGTCTTTTGATAGTTGCCGACGGTGCTTTGCAATATCTGCCCTTTCAATTATTGCTGGCTCCACAGCCGTCACAGGGAGCAGGTAATCTCTCTGCCCCAGGTTGGCTTCTCGAACAACATGAGATCGTTAATGAACCTTCGGCATCCGCATTGGCATTACTGCAAACAGACGAATCAACACGTAAGCGTCCCACGCGCACAGTCGCCGTACTTGCCGATCCAGTGTTTGAGGCGGATGACTCACGTATAAAGCTCATTGAAAAAGAAACAGCTTCCGCGCAATCAACCCAAACTGAACTTCGAAGCTCTTTGCGCGACGTTGGTATAACTGATGGACGGATTCCGCGTTTACCCGCTTCCCGTGAGGAGGCGGATGCCATAATGGCAGTGACTCCCTGGCGGTCTGGTTTGGAGGCAACCGGTTTTGCAGCTAGCCGCGAAACTGCTATGAAACCCGAACTCGGTAATTACCGGATCGTACACTTTGCGACTCATGGCTTGCTCAATAATGATCATCCTGAACTATCCGGTATCGTGCTATCTCTCTTTGATTCAAAAGGGGCGCCTACAAATGGGTTCTTGCGTTTACACGACATCTACAACTTAAGATTACCTGTGGACCTGGTGGTATTAAGTGCCTGTAACACCGGACTTGGGAAGGATCTAAAGGGTGAAGGCTTGATCGGACTTACACGAGGTTTCATGTATGCCGGCGCGGCCAGCGTGGTTGCCAGTTTGTGGAAGGTAGATGATGAAGCAACCGCTGAATTGATGCGTTATTTCTATGGGTTCATGTTGAAGGACGGTCTTACCCCCTCTGAAGCATTGAGGAAGGCGCAGCTAACAATGTCAATGCAAAAGCGTTGGCAATCTCCCTACTACTGGGCTGGTTTCGTAATCCAAGGGCAGTACAATCAGAAGGGGTTCGCGAATGGGACACCATCGACCTTCTCAGTTCTACTTGCTACCGGTCTTGTTGCATCGATCATAGCACTCAGTGTTTTACTCCTTCGCCGAAAGCGTTTTCACAGTTAGTTGGCAGTTTCGATAGCGAAAATAGCGCATAACGAGACACATGAAAAAGGATTGGGCGCCGAGCCCCGAATTGTTCGATGCATTTCTTGGCTGGCTTGATTCAGAAAGAGAGAATGCCGGTCTAAAATATGAGGAGATCCGTCGTCGCTTGATCAAGATCTTCAGCTGCCGGGGGTGCCTGGAAGCCGAGGATCTAGCGGACGAAACGATCAACCGCGTCATCAGGAAATTACCTGAAATCGAGCCCACCTTTATTGGTGAACCTTCCAAATATTTTTTTGGCGTCGCCAACAAGATCTATAAGGAACAGTTAAGACAAAAGAAGCTTGTGGTACCACCAGGTGAACTGGAAGATACGAAACAATCTGAACAGCAATACACATGTTTAGAGCACTGCATGGAGCAGTTGACGGCTCAAAACAAACATCTTGTGCTTGAGTATTACAAGGAAGAGCGGCAAGCAAAGATCCAGCATCGGAAGCAATTGGCGGAGCAGTTAGGCATAGCCCTGAATGCTCTCAGGATACGTGCGCACCGGATTCGATCAGTGCTTGAAAACTGTGTCGAACAGTGCCTTGACGGCCTTGTGAAATAAGACTGGCGGAAAAGGCATTCTATAATAGAGGAGACAGCACGGGGGTTTTAGCGTGGCACTCGATCCCTCAGAGGAACAACAGATTAGAGAGTACTTGCTCGGAAACATGCCTCCGGAAGATCTCTCACCGCTGGAAGAACGTCTTTTGACAGATCCGGACTTCTTCCAGGAACTCTCGATTTCCGAAGAGGAGCTGATTGATGAGTATCTGAGTGACAGCCTTTCAAAAGATGATCGAGAAAGGTTCGAAAAACAATTTCTAGTTTCGGATGATCGATACCGAAAGTTTCGTTTTGCGCGCAACTTAAGAAGGTACCTCGATTCATCCAGCTCAACTGCCAAGAACACCGATGCAGTGAAGTCAGGTTCTGCCGAAATCAGCGTGAAGAAGCGCGGACTACTAATACGCTGGTGGCCCAGGAATCCACTTTTATCGTATTCTCTTGCAGCAGCCGCGGTTGTTCTAATCGCCGCCGTCTCCTGGATCGCGATCAGAAACTGGCGGAGTCAACAACCTCAATCTCAATCCGTATTTACGGCAGTGCTCACACCCGGGCAGGTTCGTGAGGCCGAACCAACCAATAGAATTTCTGTTCCCAAGGGATCCGATGCAATCCGATTGGAACTAGTACTGCTCGGTCAAGAGTACAACACGTATGATGCGGTGGTGCTGAACGATAGTGGAGTTGAAGTATGGAAAGAGCAGAGTTTAAGGGCAGTGCAAAAGGATGGAAGAAGATTGATCGATGTGAATGTTCAGGAACGGCTGCTGAGTTCCGGAGACTATCAAGTGCGGCTTACTGGTCGACAGTCTAATGGCAGTTCAGAACCTCTCCCGTCCTATCGTTTTCGCGTCCTGCGTTAAGACGTAATCCCAGGATTTGCTAACAACCCGTTTCTTAGAGGTGTTCGTAAGACGAAGACCGTTGTACTTAGATTAGTGAAACGTTTTTGTGATCTGAGACATAACTGAGTAGGCGCCTTGAATCTAGTTAGATGATTGAATGGCGGCCACGTTGTTGGTTCATGCTTAACCATGAACGACCAGACTCGAGAGGAGAAGTTTGCAGATGACACGATTCATATCGATCTTCACCGCGCTCGTTCTAGTTATCACACCTTTTGCTGACGGTGGGAGAATAT
>JBKPQV010000333.1:0-15570 GCA_046734235.1 Acidobacteriota bacterium | reverse complement strand
ACAAGCACGCGACCTGGTTGAGGCTGCTCACCGTGCTCAAGCCGAACTGGCGCAGTTTGACCAAGGCAAGATCGATCGCATTTGCGAAGCAATGGCTGGTGCTGCTCTACGTGAATCTGCCCGATTAGGAGCAATGGCGGTTGAAGAAACTGGCTACGGAGTTCCCGACGACAAACGCGAGAAGAATCGATTTGCCGCTGAGGATGTTTGGAATTACTTTCGAAGTCTACGCACCAAGGGTGTTGTCTCTGAATCTAAAGACGTTGTTGAAATTGCGAGTCCGCGAGGTGTGGTTGCCGGAATCATTCCTTCTACTAATCCAACCTCCACGGCGATCTTCAAGATCTTGATTGCGATCAAGTCTCGCAACTCAGTTGTATTGTCGCCACACCCGTCAGCAGCTAAGTGCATTAATGAAACAACACGCGTTATGAAGGAGGCAGGCATTAAAGAAGGCCTACCGTCCGATGCTGTAGCCTGCATGACGTCAGCGACAATCGAAGGCACAGAGGCCTTGATGAAACACAAGCAGACCGCTGTGATCCTCGCAACCGGCGGCATTGGCTTAGTCCGGGCGGCTTACTCTTCAGGGAAACCGGCGTTCGGAGTTGGACCTGGAAATGTGCCAGTGTGTATAGAGCGCACTGCTGATGTCCCTAAAGCAGTCCAGGACATTCTCACCGGCAAATGTTTTGACAATGGGACCATCTGTGCGTCTGAACAAGCGGTTGTGTGTGATGCGCCTATCGAGCAGGCGGTAAGAGAACAGTTCAAAGCTCAAGGAGCCTACTTCCTGTCAGCAGCTGAGGCCGAGCAACTGGCAAAGGTTGTCGCCACACCACAGCGTTCACTGAATCCTGGAGTAGTCGGTAAGTCGGTAGACGTAATAGCCAAGATGGCTGGGCTTAATGTGCCCGCCGGGACAAGATGCTTAATGGCTGATGTTGCAGGAGTTGGGCGTGATTTTCCTTTATCGATGGAAAAGTTGTCTCCAATCCTCGCGTTTTATGTGGTGGATGGACTGCCCGCGTGCGTGAAAATTAGTCAACAGATCCTCGGATATGGAGGCATGGGCCACACCGCTGGAATTCATACTCGTTCTCGAGATGCGGCTGTGCAGTTTGGCGCCGATATGCCAGCATCGCGTATTACCGTAAATACTCCAACGACACATGGAGCAATCGGATTTTCTACAGCTTTACCACCGTCAATGACTCTTGGTTGCGGGTCGTGGGGAGGTAACGTTACGTCTGACAACGTTGGTCCATTGCACTTGATGGACATTAAGCGGGTCGCGTTTGAAACTCGTCCTGTGAAGAGTGCGCGACCGGCGGTAAGCGCGCAGCGGACGACTATCGCCTCGCCACCAGCTCCAACGCCTGCAAGAGAAGAAGTAGTTGCTGGTGGAAAAATCAACAGGCAAGAGATCGCGGCAATCGTAGACAGATTTCTCGCCGGCAAGGGCGAAGGCGCTACATCAGCTTCGCCATTACCAAAGCCACCAATAGACACTGAGGCGGGAAGCATGTACACACCTCCAGTAGCAAGAGAGTCGAGCTCAGTTGTGAGCAATGGAGGAGAACAAACGAAATCGACGAAGCCGGTAGCGAGTTCTTCGGTTAACGGGGCGAAAGCGGTCGACTTTGTTAGTGAAGATGATGTGCGTCGGGCAATCCAGAAAGGCGAGAAGATCTACATCACTACCAAGACAATCATCACCCCGGCAGCGCGAGATATGGGTGAGCCGGCGGAAGTGTTTGCGAAGGTTTAGTCAGTGGTCAGTGGTCAGTAGTCAGTGGTCAGTGGTCAGTAGTCAGTGGTCAGTGGTCAGTGGTCAGTAGTTAGTGGTCAGTAGTTAGTGGTCAGTAGTTAGTGGTCAGTAGTCACTTTATCACAAATGACAACTGACAACTGACAACTGACAACTGACAACGGACTACGGACAACTGACAACTGACAATTCAATCTTATGTTCTTAGGAAAAGTCGTCGGCACAGTTTGGTCCACCAAAAAGACTCCTGATTTGGAGGGCGTCAGGTTTTTGATTGTCCACCCCTACGATTTGGACAAGGAGCCGACTCGCAATATTGTCGTGGTCGCTGACCGGCTCGGCGCGGGAACCGGCGAGATGGTGATGTGTGCCTTTGGCAAGGCGGCACGTTCCGCAATCGGCAACCAGGACATGTCGATAGAAGCTGCAGTAGTTGGCATTGTCGATAGAGTTGATATTAACGACTCCACATCACAGGAGATGGTCGAAGCGGCGAAGAGGCTGGCGCAAGATAACGGGAGAAGATGAGTATTGCAGATTTCAGATTGAAGATTTCAGATTTCGAGGTCAATTCGGTTTGCAACTTCATTCAGATTCTCAGCTGCAATAGTCTTTGTCCGATCAGCTTTCAAAGTTCGACCTTCAAATCTGAAATCTACAATCTTCAATCTGAAATAATCTGACCCTACATGTCCAACGAAGACCTGATCTACCGGATCACTCGAGCAGTTTACAATCGTCTGGGCTCCACCACAGATGAACAAACCATCGAGGAAATGGTGACTGATATTTATCGTGAGGTCCAGGATGCTCGCGTTACCGAATCCGGGTCCAGTGGTCTATCGCAGCCTCTCGCATCATCATCCCGTGAAGGCTCCTCGGATCGCATGGTCATTTCGGTCTTCGGTTTGGACCATCCGGGTATAGTTGCAGGTGTGGCGCAAATACTCGCTGAAGCCAGCTGCAGCATTATCGACATCAATCAAACCGTGGTGCAGGGAAAGTTTGCGATGGTGATCATTGCAGACACTGCTCGTGCGCGTGAGACCACCACGGAATTGAAAGATCGTTTACGTCGTGAAGGTGAAACCCTGGGAGTACGAATCTATGCCCAGCGCGAAGACTTATTCAATGCCATGCACCGTGTATAGCAAGCCATGTCAGATCCCGAAATAGACCGCCGCTGCAAAGTCTGTGGTGCATCAGTACGCTCACGCGCCGCATTTTGTCCTCAGTGTGGCCAACCCCTCGGCCAGTCACACGAAACGGGAGCCGAAAAAACTGAGAAGCCATCAATTCCGAACAATGCGACTGTCGAGATCGCTGCGTCGGATCTTTCTGAGACGCAACCTTTGATTGCTTTCCGTGACCTCGCGGAGACTCAACCCCTGACAGCCGTTCCTGAGGTGTCGAAAGTTCAGCAGCAACGCCAAAGAAATCCTAATCATCCTCCGCTGGATTTTGACGATCGCATGGGTCGGGTTGAAAAGATAAGAAAGGTTTCCAGCGTGGTAATTGATCAAGCGGCTTACGATCCAAGTTTGCGCTTTGTTCTGGTTGCGGCCTTCCTGTTTTTGGTGTTTTTGGTTTTGCTCTTGCTTAGTAAGGTTCTCGGATAACACTTCCGGATGGAATACAGTCAAACCGAAATTCTGCAAACCGTTGCGATGACCGAGATGGAGCATCTCGATGTGCGCACGGTTACGTTGGGCCTGAGTTTGCGCGATTGCACCGGCGACTCGATCAGCACAGTTGCTGAGAAAGCCAGTAACAAGATCAAGTCGATGGCGGGACGTCTGGTGAAGACTGTTGACGAAATCGGAGATGAGTTTGGCATTCGGGTCGCGAACAAGCGTATAGCTGTGACACCAATATCCATGATTACAGAGGGCGCGAAAGGTGATCCGGTTGAACTCGCAAAAGCGATTGACGAAGCAGCAGTAGCGGTTGGAGTTGATTTCATTGGTGGCTATTCGGCCCTGGTTCACAAGGGTGCTACCCGCTCGGAAACAGCGTTTCTGGACTCGATCCCCGAGGCCCTCTCCTCTACCGAGCGTTTGTGCTCTTCGGTAAACGCAGCGACAACTCGCGCGGGAATAAACATGGATGCTGTAGCCCAGGTTGGCAGACTCATAAAAGATGCTGCCGAACGGACAAGAGACCAGGGCGGACTCGCCTGCGCCAAGTTTGTCTGCTTCGCAAATGCGGTCGAAGACAATCCATTTATGGCCGGCGCGTTTCACGGCGTTGGTGAAGCTGAAGCCGTGATAAATGTCGGTGTGTCTGGTCCGGGAGTGGTCCATCATGCGGTCCGTCAGGCTGGCAAGGACCTTCCACTACAAGAACTCGCCGAAACGATCAAGAAGTTGTCTTTTAAATTAGCGCGCGCTGGAGAACTTGTCGGACGAGAAGCGGCAAGGCGACTCGGATTACCATTTGGAATCATTGATCTTTCGCTCGCGCCAACTCCAGTACCTGGCGATTCTGTCGCAAACATTATCGAAGCCATGGGCTTTGAAAGAGCTGGAACTCATGGCACTACGGCGGCGCTGGCATTGATAACCGATGCAGTAAAGAAGGGCGGTGCGATGGCGAGCGGCTCGGTAGGTGGCATGAGTGGAGCTTTCATTCCCGTATCTGAAGACGCCGGCATGATAGAAGCAGCAGCGATTGGAGCGCTTTCACTCGACAAGCTGGAGGCATGGACCAGCGTTTGTTCAGTTGGTATTGACATGGTTGCTGTCCCGGGTGCAACTTCAGCTGAAACAATTGCGGCGATCATCGCTGATGAGTTGGCAATTGGCGTGATGAATAACAAGACGACAGCCGTGCGGATAATTCCAGTGCCGGGTCGAAATGTTGGCGACATGGTGGAATTTGGAGGCTTGCTCGGTAGTGCACCGATAATGGCAGTTAACAGGTTTTCATCCAGAGATTTTATTCGACGAGGTGGCCGAATTCCGGCTCCCATTCATTCGTTGCGGAATTAGTTCAACCGAACGAGTTGAGGAGACTTTATGCCAGAAGCATTAGGAATGGTTGAGTGTCGTGGTTTGGTGGCAATGATTGAAGCAGCTGATGCCATGGTGAAGGCTGCAAACGTTCGCCTCGTTGGTTGGGAAAAGATTGATGCTGGATTGGTGACGGCGATCGTTCGTGGTGATGTAGCGGCTGTTCGAAGCGCTGTCGATGCTGGTGCCGCAGCAGGAAAAAGAGTAGGCGAGGTTGTTGCGACTCACGTAATACCCCAGCCACATTCCGACGTGGATCTCGGTTTACCTGTACTTCACACAGGAGAGACGACGAGGAAAAAGATAAGTGGTTCGGTAAAAGCTAAATAATTTCAGATTTCAGATTGTAGATTTCAGATTGTCTCAAACGTGCCGCATAGGTTTTAGAGTCTTTTGCAAAACCCTACTTCAGAGACTTGTCAATACTGGATTACAGTTCGTCTTTGTTCGTGTTATTTAGTGTAATTTCGTGGATCGGCTATTACGTCCCAGGAACAGAACGATCACGAAATCACACGAATAACACGAACAAAGCCTCTCTGACATTCGAGTTCTGATAAAGTCTCAGTCACACCCGACAAGGTAAAGCACATCGGGGCAAGGACCAATCTTAAATCTGAAATCTACAATCTTAAATAACTAGGGTTTCGTTGCAGGCAACTTCACAGCTGGCGCCTTTGGTGCAGTAGTGTTGGAGCTTTCCCGCCTGGCAAGTCTGCCCGTTCGGGTTAGTGCAATTCGCTTCTCAGCAGAACTTGGCTGATCGACGGTGACTTTGATCGCTCGGTACGATCCATCCGGGGTTTTGTTGGTGGGGTTGTAAGCGAGTACGTATTGAGTGCGCAGATCGCGAACAATCTCTTGCGCAATTTGCGGTAATTCTGACAGCGATTCTGGGAAGAAGGCGCGACCGCCGGTTTCGGTTGCCAGTTTGTTGATAAGGGCCGTTGCCTTTTCTCGAGGACTCTTGCGAATGAAGCCCGCTTCCTTGTCCAATTCGTTGATGAAGCCAATCACGAAAATCTGTACGTCCTCTTCACGCAAGCGTGCAAAAAGTTGTTCCTGCTTGTAGAAGCTATTTCGATCCTCACCATCCGTAATCACTATTAAAGCGCGCCGGCGACGATCGCCTTCGTCACCTCTGCGATATTCGGCAACATGTTCCGCCGTTAAGTAAACGGCGTCTATAACTGCTGTTTGACCGCCTTCGATGTAAAAACTATCGAGGCCGTCCATCAATAGATCTTTATTTGCAGTGAAGTCCTGAACTGTTTCAATCTTATCGCTACTGATGAAACGCACCAGAAATGTTTCATCACCCTTCTTGTTACTATTGATGATCGACTTGCCTGCATCAATCACACTTTGCAACTGCGAACGCAGTGAGCCCGAAGTATCTACTGCCAAACCATAGCTGATTGGTACTTCTTCCCGAGTGAACGTCTCAATTGGTTGTGGGACACCGTCCTCGAATACGTGGAATTCACCGCGAGGGACATTGTCGATTGGGCGATTATTTCGATCAATGACTCTCACGTGGAGCTGAACCAAATCAGCGTTAATCCTGATAATGTCATTTGGATCAAGGTCCTTGGGCGGTTCAGGCGTTGGTGTAGGTTTTAGCTTTGGAGGTGGTGGTGCGTCTCCCAGGGTTGGTGGTCCACCGGAAGGTTTTGGTGTTGGCGTTGCTTGTGGCGTTGCGGTAGCCGGACTAGTTGTTGGTTTTGGCGCGGGCGTTTGTGTCGGAACCGCCGAACTTACCTGGGCTGTACGTGGTCGGTTTTGACCAGCTGCCAAAGCCGAACCCAGTACGCAAACGCATAAAAGAAGACCAACGGCTCCCAGCACTGCCAACCTTCTAAGAAACCCCTCGTTGTTTTGTCGTTCAGACCTCTTCATCAACGCCTTCATTTCGTTAACATAACGACTAATAGACTGCGCTAGCCACTCTTAGCGGAAACGCCCCGTAAGCCCGAGCTGTTCGGGAACGGAGCGCCTTGGGGAGCGATTTGCCATTTCTACTGCCGCATGCGGGGCTGGGGCAAACAGCGTCGCAACCAAATGCGGCGAGCAAGCGCACACTTAAAAGATGCCACTTAGACGATTTCGAGTTGCCGAAATCCTTCAAATCTCACCTAGCGCCGGGGGTTGCGTAATAACCTTCTTTGGATCGCACAAATAACTTCGGGAGGCCCCTCGGCGGGGAAACCCTAACCTTGACCCTATGCCACTTCCCGTCATTGGTAAATGTTTCAGGCTTATAGCCGATTGAATACTGATGTCGGAGTTCAAGGGCAATCTGCTCAAAAATATCGTCCATTTCTGCCGCAGAATGTGGAAAGAACGCCTTGCCGCCGGAAACACCCGAAAGTTCGTCAAGAACTCCTTGTCCTTCCATTCCCAGGGAACTTCCTGCGTCGCTGCCGCTCAAAATGCCGATTGCATAGAGCACGACATCCGACTCTTTGAGCAGTTTCCGGAGTTCGTTGAATGTATACCGCGAATCATTGTCCTGGCCGTCGCTAATCAGAAGCAAAGCCCGCTTAGGATGGGAACCCCGTTGAACTTTCTCTACTCCGAGGTAGCAGGCATCGTAAAGCGCGGTCTGGCTCTTGGTTTCGACAAAGGTCAATTTGTTCAATACCGAGTCGCCGTCCCGCGTTTTGTCCAATAGCAACTGGGCACGAGAGTTAAAAGCGATGAGAAAATACTCGTCGGAGTCGTGACTCGTTTGAATGAATTTGCTCAGAGCGTCTCTAGCTCTCTTCACTTTGTCGCCGCTCATTGAGCCGGAAACGTCGAAGATCACGCCTACCGATACGGGAGAATCGTCGTCGCTGAAGTAGGTGATTTCCTGTTGCTGCTTGTCGTCGAAGACTGAAAAGGCGCTCTTGCTCAGTCCTGAAACGTATCGCCCGTAGGTATCGGTTACGGTTACGGTTAGCGTAATCAGGTCGGTATTAGTAATGATACCGGTTTTATCATCCAGTTCTACGCCAAGCTTCTGTTTTTGAGGCGGAGTGGGCGTTTGAACGGCGGTGCCCTGGGCTGGCTTTTGGGTTGTCTCCTGGCTTCGGGCTACAAACGCGATGGTCGTAATCGCGAGTAGCGACAGCGAAGCCGAAATTAGTTTGGTGGTGTTGCGCGTCGGTAAATACATCTCACCCCCGGCTCTCTTCTCATTAGGCTGTAACTTACCGGTCAGGCTCGAAAGGTTCTGTCAACACAGATGCTCGCAAGCTCACGAGTGATGCCCGACATTCCAATTGGAGCGTGAAATGGCTACGGGGAGACGGCCGCGCTGTTTCAATTTAACTGTATTGGCAAGGTTCATTCTAGGACAGTGCTTTAGTACGTGCAAGAACTAAGAGGTCGGAATAGGAGCCGGTTTTTGGTTTTGGATGAAGATTTTGACCACCAAGACACGAAGACCCAAAGACACTATCTGACCGGCAATTTATGTTTGTGTCTTAGAGTCTTTGTGTCTTTGTGGTTTAGTTTCCTTCCGCTCCGAGTTTCACAACAGTCAGACAGGCTTGGCCTCGATAATTGATGTTGGCTGGTCGGTTTGGATTACTTGGACCAACTGGAATCCCGCCGCTTCCAGCAGCGTAGCGAATTCTCGCTCGGTCCTTTCTTTACCGCCGGTCATTACCAGCATGTTCAGATCGATAAATTTGGAGAAATGGGGCTCATTTGTCTCTGGTACTACACAATCGACAATGATTAAGCGACCATCAGGTCCAATTTGAGCACGGCAATTCTTCAGGATCGTGATGGCTCGCTCATCATCCCAGTCGTGAATAATCCATTTCATCACGTAGGCGTCGCCACCAGCCGGGACCGCCTTAAAAAAGTCGCCAGCGATAGTTTCACACCGATCACTGATCCCGGCTTTTAATAATCGATCTTTTGCGCCAGTTACGACTTCTGGAGCATCGAACAAAATACCTTTGGCCTCGGGGTTAGCTTTCAACATTTCGGTAATCAGTCCGCCATGGCCACCACCAACATCAACAACGGTGCGAAACTTCGAAAAATCGTAGAGTGAAAGCAAGGTTTCGTTTACCGCGGCTGTCATGCCACTCATTGAATTATTGAATACCGCTGCCTCTTCTGGATGGTTTTTGAAGTAATCCCAGACGTCCGCGCCGAAGAAATTATCGAAAGCTATCCCACCGGTCTTGACCGAATGCAAAAGATTTCCCCAGGCGGGATAATGCTCCTGGCCCAGTTCAGATATAGCGAACCAACGCAATGAACCAGGCGAGTCAGTAAGCAAGGTTTCCGAAACCGGGGTTAACTGAAAACGATTCTCTCCATCGATCGTTAGCAGACCAACGCTTGCCAGGGTGCGTAGGACGCGAAAAAGTGAAGGGGCATGAGTATCTGTGGCAACGGCCAGCTCTTCAGCCGTCTTAGAGCTACCCTGAAGAAGGTCCGGGATTCCAAGTTTAGCCAACACAAAAACTGCGCGCGAAATCCAAAAGCCGGAAATGATTCGTAGCATTGCTACCTGGGGTGATTGTTCTTCTGATTTTTCTAATGGTTTGGGTGACGACATTCACGACTCCTTCAAAGTTGTTCTTTTACGCATTCATAATTAGTAACGCTAAATCTGATTTGAGAGTGGTTCAACAACCGATATCCACTTATTACGCCGATTTATGGGAATTTTTTTCGCGTGGACGGAGTAATTGATTTAGACAACTTAATTTAGAAATCGGCGTAGTGGTCGGGTTCTTCGCCCTTAGTTTTGATCTGACAGTCGGTTGGATTTCCAAGACGGCCTAATGTCAGGCAATGCGGCGACATTATAGGATGTTTGCAACTTCCTCGTAACTCCAGCGTGAGACTTTAGTCCGGCATCTCCGGACACTTGGTAACCGCATGTTATACTCGCAAATCGTTTAGGATAAGTATCGTATGGCTGAATTCATTTGCCGATTGGGGACACCTGCCGGCGAAGTCGTGACACGAACGATCGAAGCAACAGGCGTCAACGAGGCGCGTTCGCGCCTCGAACTGGAAGGCTTTCGTGTCTTCAACGTAACGCCTCCGAAGGCTTCCGGAGTAGCCGCACTTACCCAATTCGGTCAAGGTGGGGCTCATGCGAGAGTTAAGGCCAACGATTTCCTCCTTTTCAACCAGCAACTGGCAGCACTCGTTCGCGCGGGAATCCCAATTCTTCAAGCCATCGCAATGCTTCGCAAACGTGCAACTTCAGCACGTTTGCGCGTTGTACTAGGAGATGTGGAAGAACAAATTCGTGGTGGTGCGGCACTATCACAAGCGTTCGCATCCCAGGGAGCGATCTTTCCGCGAATTTATACAGCTTCGATCCTGGCTGGCGAGCGTTCAGGTGCATTGGATGATGTGCTTAGTCGTTACGTCACTTACATGAGACGCAATGTAGCACTGCGGCGGAAAATCCGTGGCGCATTGGCTTATCCGCTGTTCTTGTTGTTTGCCTCAGCTTGCATGGTTACGTTTCTGACAGTCTACGTCGTCCCTCGCATGTCGGATCTATTTACTGGCTTTGGTAATGAACTCCCGACGGTAACCCAAATCGTTGTGGGCATCTCACGTTGGCTATCGTCGAATGTAATCTGGTTTGGCCCACTCATCATCGGTGGTTCAGTCTTATTGTTCTTATGGTCGCGTACTCCGCGCGGAAAACTGCAAGTGAGTGCGTTGATTTTGAAGATACCCCTTGCGGGAAGTTTGGCAGTGCAACTTTCAGTCGCTCAAGCAACACGTTCCCTGGCGACTCTCCTGGCCGGCGGTATTACCCTGGTTGAATCCTGGGAGATCGCGTCCGAGTCAATTACCAATCTCGAGCTGCGACGACGAAGTGCTTCGATCCTGCCGATGATCCGCGAAGGCCGTTCGTTCACGGAAAGTTTGGAGCAAGCGGGTTGGCTACCGCCTTTGGCCGTCGACATGATCGGTATCGGTGAAAGATCTGGTAGTTTGCGCGAAATGCTGGATGAAGTCGCAGTCTTCTACGACGCCGAATCTGAAGTACGTCTGGAGCAGTTGACGACCACACTCGAGCCTGCGATTCTTGTTGTCATGGGTGGCGTAGTGGTGACCATCCTACTTGCTATCTACCTCCCGATTATTCAGTCGATTTCAAGCGGAACGAGCATTACCGGCGGTCATTGACGCCCAGGTCCTCAGTCATATGAAAGAAATATCGGAAAACGACACGATCTCACTTAAGAAACTGCCTCTCACGGCAGACTTTGACGAACATACTCCTCCGGAGATGCGAGCCGCGAAAGAACTCGCTCGCCGGTATCGTCTCCCGTTTGTAGACTTGCTGCCTCCTGATCGCGAATCGCCAATCGACTACACACTCTTTACTGAAGTGCCTGTAGATTTGATGGTCCGTCATCAATTTGTTCCGTTGAAGCGGGACGAAAAAGGACTCCACATCGCGATGGCGGATCCCACCGACCTGGAGCGACTCGACGAACTTTCAAGCACTCTGCGCACCAGAATTGTTCCGAATGTCGCAACTGCCGGTGCGGTCGAAGTTGTTTTGCGAAAGGGCGACACGACCCAGCGCGTCTTGCAGGAAGCAGCATCCGGCTTCCGAATTTCTCTGGTAAGAGAAACTGAGCACGGTGAAGAGGTTTTGGATCTTGATAGATTAGCGACAGACTCAGATATGTCGCCGATCATCAAACTCGTCGATACGATCATTTATAACGCGATGGAGTCGCGGGCTTCCGATATTCATATTGAAACTCGTGACACCGAAGTTCAGGTCAAGTATCGAATCGATGGTGCGTTATATGCCAAGGCTGATCCCATTGACCTTGCCTACCACCAGACGCTGATTTCACGTATTAAGGTAATGTCCGAACTCGATATTGCCGAGCGACGTGTCCCACAGGACGGACGTTTCAGAGTCAGGTATAAAGGGCGCAACGTTGATTTTCGTGTTTCGATCATGCCAACGATTCACGGCGAAGACGCTGTGGTTCGTATCCTCGACAAAGAACAGATCAACGAAGAATTTCGTAACCTCAATCTGAATGTCGTTGGGTTCGCTGAAGAGGATTTGCGAAAGTTTCGTCGCTACATCGCTGAGCCGTATGGAATGGTTCTCGTAACGGGACCAACCGGTTCCGGCAAGACCACAACTCTCTACGCGGCGCTTAACGAAATCAGAAACGAAGAAGACAAGATAGTCACCATTGAAGACCCGGTTGAGTATCAGCTTCACGGAATCACTCAGATTCCTGTCAACGAAAAGAAAGGTCTCACGTTCGATCGAGGCTTGCGTTCAATTCTTCGTCACGATCCAGACAAAATAATGGTAGGTGAGATTCGCGACACCGAAACCGCGCAGATCGCCATCCAATCCGCTCTCACGGGTCACCTCGTATTTACAACAGTTCACGCAAACAATGTTATCGATGTCATCGGGCGATTCCTGAACATGGGCGTTGAACCCTACAACTTCGTATCGTCTTTAAACTGTGTGCTGGCGCAACGGCTCATTCGCATGCTGTGTCCGTACTGTAAGCGGCAGTACCAGCCAACTGATATTGAGTTGTCGGAGTCTGGCCTTTTGCCCGATCAATATCGTCAAAATCCGTTTTATATGAATGTCGGTTGCGATGCGTGTAATCACACTGGTTATCGTGGACGCACTGCCATTCATGAATTGCTCGATTTGTCTGACAATATTCGCGAAATGATCGTTGAACGACGACCAGGTTCCGAAGTCCGACGGGCTGCTGAAGCTGAAGGCCTGACCAGTTTGCGCGAGTCTGCACTACAAAAGGTGTTTGCGGGCACCTCAACCTTACACGAAATCAATCGTGTGACCTTCGTCGAAGAACTGAGTGCTATCAAATGACGACCGGTAAAGAGAAAGAAGCTGGCCAAAATCGGCCTTTTAGGGAACCGGAATTTCTTCCTTGCGTGTAAGCAAAACAGGCGCGTAGATCTTGCATCTTAAGCGCCGCAGCGGCATTATTACCCCGCTGAATCTTTCCACCTCCCGACTAGAACTGACATGAGAAACATTATGCGAACCCGAAGACTTATCTCCTTTGTTCTGGCCTTTAGTTTGTTGGCTCTTCCGATAACCGCACTTGCCAAAAAAGGCGAGAAGAATTTCAAACGCGGCATGGAGCTAGAGGCTGCTCAGCAGTGGGACAAGGCGGCCCAGGAATTTACGTTGGCCGTCGCAGCTGACCCATCAAACATGGAGTACCAGATGCATTTTCGTCGAGCAGCCTTTAATGCTTCTCAGGCGTACATGCAGCAGGGTCGCTCACTCGCAGAGTCGGGCGATTTTAACGGAGCTTATAACGCTTTCCGACAAGCATATGGCTTCGACCCTGTGAACGAATTGGCTGTCTCCGAGATGGAACGAATGCTCCGAATGCAAGGTGTGAAAGAAGGCAGAAGTCCATCGAGTAACAAAATTAGTGAACCTCAAGATGCGATTTTCACGCCAACGAGTGGTCAGCAACCCGCAATCGGCCAGGATCTCGTCACCCCGCGTGAAACACAGATGCGAGTCGTCAGTTACCAGGGAGATCTGAAATCGTTTATTCGTCTCTACGCCGAGCAACTCAATCTTAATGTGATCTTTGATCGGCAATCGTTTGCCCAATCGCGTCCACTCGACATCAATCTCCGCGATGTCACAACAGCTCAGGCACTTGATTATGTCTTCCTACAAGAAGGACTGTTCTTTCAGAAACTCAGCCGCCGCACAATTCTCGTAGCAGATCAGAGTCGTCGTCCTCAGTATCAGCAATTGGTTCTTAGAACGTTCTTCCTTTCCAACATGAAACCGACTGATGCTCGTACTCTCGTACAGCAGGCGATCCCGCCATCAGTTGGTAGACCGCAAACGATCGTTGTTCCAGATGATGCGACCAACAGTTTGACTGTTCGTGATACAGCTGAAAACGTCCGTCTGATTGGCGATTTGTTACAGAGCATCGATAAGGATCGTGCTGAAGTTGTAATGGACGTAAATATCTACGAAGTCTCCAAGAGCGATTTTCTTCAGTGGGGTAATCAGGTAGGTACCGGTACAGATTTCACACTCGGTGGTTTCCCAGGCTTCTCTTTATTAAGCGATGCGGGTGTGCCCAGTGGTTCGTTCTCGGGCGTTAACCTTGGTGCCCTGGTTGGTGGTGTTCCGACCGCGTTGGCAGCAGCACTCGTAATTCCGCCATCAGCATTCCGCGCACTTCGAAGTAAGGACAACACCAAACTCGTTGCCTCCACCCAGGTGCATGCTTTCAACGGGGAAGAATCCACTGCGCGTATTGGTCAACGCGTACCTGTACAAACAGCCCAGGCGTATCCATTTGGTGTACAGACGGGACAGCCTGCTACCGGCACGAACTACCCGACTGGTGGCTTTCCAGTAATCAACTACGAGCCTACCGGTTTGACTCTGAAGTTTACTCCTCAAGTCTTTCCGAATCTCGATGTGCAGGTAAAGATGAACATCGAGGAAAAAGATGTCCTTGGGGCAAGTTCGCTAACACCAACGTTCACTGAACGTACGATGACGGGAACTGCTCGTGTGCAAAACAATCGCACAATGATGCTTGCGAGTGTGACGACAAATATCGACACGCAGGGAAGACGAGGAATCGCTTTCATAGGCGGCTTGCCGATGATCGGCCGGTTCTTCACTTCACCAACTCGCGATAAACGACAGGTGGACATCGTGATCGCCGTGACGCCGCGTGTGCTTCGCGCCCCGACAGTTACTCCGCGAGACGAAGAGATGCGACCAAGCGGAACACTACAGTCGCCAACCACCGGCTCATTAGCAGAAATGGTTCGTGAAGCGGATCGAGACGATCAGATCGCAGCAGCGCGGGCCATACCGCGTGACGCCTTGATTCAACTTCCGGATGCGCCAGTGGAAGTAATTGCGCCTAAGTCGACTACGACTGTTGCGCAAACAGGACCTGCTCCTGTGCCCGCGCCCGCTTCGACGAGTTCAGCACCTTCGACGGGTGTCAAGGCACCAGCCAGTAACCAAGTCGCCAGTAACAAACCGGTAGAACAGGTTGAGGAGCTTCCGCCTTATGTGCCAGCTCCTAAATCGCTCGTAAGCGATCGCGCGGCAGCTGAAGTGGCTACTGTAAATGCGAGTAACGCAGGTACGCAGAACGCGGTATTGTCGAGTTTGCCGAAAGCTGAAGAGACATCGCTAAACACGAAGTCCGGGTCGCGCATCGCGCAACTAAGCTTTCTGCCTACTGATGATGTTTTGAAAGTTGGTGAGAAGAGACGCTACGTTGTTCAGTTGAATTCCGAAGTATCTTTGAGCCTGGCTCTATTAGCACTGAGATTTGATCCGAAGGTTGTAAAGGTGCATGCGGTTTCCGCCGGTTCACTTTTAGGAACGGAGAACCTTGCTGCGAACTTCGCACAATCGGTCAATGCAGATGGTATTTGTCTCGTGTCGATTTCAGCGCTCAATGGCAAGACCTCAATAAAAGGATCTGGTGAACTGATCTTTATTGACGTTGAAGCTATCGGAATCGGCGACGCTGCTCTCGTTTTTGATAAGAACACACTGCACCTTGTGGCTACTGATGCGAAAGATGTGGTGACTGAGGTGCGGCAGGGAAGCGCCACCGTCAAGCAATAGATGTTGGAAGCAATCAAAAGGCAAATCGCGGCCTTCAAAAAACGCGGCGACTGGATTAGCAGTAATTCTACTGGTCGCCGCTTTTTTATGTCGCAACCTGGCAAGCACCAGGGCTTTTCGTTGATCGAGATGGT
>JBKPQV010000332.1:0-5311 GCA_046734235.1 Acidobacteriota bacterium | reverse complement strand
GCGTTCCCCCCTGCCGTTTGGGGGGGGCACTTGTTTGTCTTATCCGTTGAATGACGGGGCCCACCCGCTACCGCGAGGCGGTACCGACTTCATCCAACTTAGACTTCACAGACTCAGTGTTACTTTAATGAAAACTGAAAGAGGTCAAATGATATATGAAAAATGTACGGCTCTTTAACCCCAACGCCTTACTGTTACCGCGAAAGTGTATCGTACAACGGCTGAGCCGGCGTTACTGAGCCGCGTTCGTTTGAGCTCGTGACCGCCAGGATTCGAATCTTGTCGTTGTCGGGCAAGGTTAGTGACGTCGCATTTAATGTGTTCTCAATCATATAAGCAAACAGATACGAATATGCATACGCCTCATTCTTTCCATTTGAGTTGTGATGATGAGAGGCAAACCATGCTATTGGAGCGCGCTTGATGAAGCCCGGAAGGATACCGGTCATCTCTCCATACTGATCGATTCGCGTCCTTGGTCTTTGTAACTGAGCGACGATATCAGCTGGCGTCCCTGCCGGCGGCTGACGCGGAGGAACTACTACTTCAGTTTGTTTCCACTGCCGATCGTCCCACTGGCCGACAAACCCATTCCAGGCTTGAATTGTTAGATCCACAGATCGCTCGCCAAATTTAACAGTCGCTTTCTGGTCCCCTGCAGCCGAAGCGGCAAGAATATAGACACGTCTGGAATTTGGAGGGAGACTTATCGACTGTCCCTTCGCTACTATTGCATTAGCTCGATCCTCTCCGCCCTCAGCCAACTTGAACCTAATTCCGTCATACCAAAGCTCGCGCGGTAACATTTCCGCCGGAAGTGAAGATCCTTTCTCGTCAAATCCAGTTGTCGACTTTTCGCCATCCAGCGTCGCGCATCGCAAATCATAGTTTATTGCTACGGGTTGATAACCCGGTGCTTGCAGTTTTGAGATTGATGGTCTCAATTTCACAGCAAAGGTCCGTGGTTGATACCGGCTTAAGCTTGTTACTAACTGACCATCTACTATTGACGCTAGCCCAACCGGTTCCTCCTGTGCATTGATTTCTCTGGCTGCAATTATTGATGCGGGAAGTGTCAACCTCACGTTGTTTGCCGGGCGCCCATCCAGCTCCACGATTCTAATGACTATTTCATCTGTATCTTCGGCCTTCTTTAATGCGAGGACCCGAATACGTGGGTTGTTGACACGCAAGACCGAAAATGTTTTTCCGAGAGTACCGGTATGGCGAGAACTTTGAAACGCAATCAAAGGTTGATTCAGACGTTGCGCCTGCCAATCGGTCTGTTCAAAGCGCCAATCCCCCGCGTGCGAAGCAAGCCCGTATACGAATTCGTGATGTCCCCAATCCTGGGTAGCCTGATCTGCGTAACCCGCGCGCGTGCCAATGCCGGGAGTGCGAAGCAACGTTAAGCGCAACGTCTGATCGTCAGGCTTATCGGAAGCATATTTGCAATCAGAAAGAATAGTTATCCCAAAAGATCCCGAATGATCTGTGAGGTCGAACCATTGATGCGAAGGTACCTCAAACTTTCGGTCATCATTCGTGCCACGTTCAATGGTTCCGATATCCCAGTTGTAGGTTGCATTAAAGTTTTTCGCAGTCAACGGAAAAGTCGCTTTCAAATTTGCGTTACTGGTCCTCCAGTCGATCACATTACCAAACTCAACCCGATTACCCGCATCACCTGCGGAAAGACGGATCGTTTGGATGTAGGTCGACCCTTCGGATTCTCTGCTTACTTCCAAACCAATCCGAACTGGTCCATTCTCAACTATTCGTATTTTTGCGGGAGTTGAGAAATATGAACGAGGCTGTTTCTGTTGCTCAATCCAATCCATGTTCCATGCCGGCCACTGGGTTGGGGTGTCTGACTTTATGGCAAGGCGGATAGGAGCCGATAACAATTCCTTGTTGAGCTTCTTGTCGATAATACTTTTGATGT
Source organism: Acidobacteriota bacterium (assembly GCA_046734235.1). Taxonomy (GTDB): domain Bacteria; phylum Acidobacteriota; class Blastocatellia; order Pyrinomonadales; family Pyrinomonadaceae; genus PSRF01. The sequence goes on along the minus strand of JBKPQV010000332.1, from coordinate 3,366 downwards.
CGCCGTCGTTATTGATTTCGATCTTGTAGCGATGATTTTCAAGCGACGATTCCGTAACTTTTAGTGGCGATGCCGTAGCCTGGTTGCTAACCGCCTGGGCTTCGTAGACTGCGTAACCAACCGATGGCGCTTTCGCTAAGAACAAGATCTTCTTATATCCACCATTGCTCGCGAGTAGTTGAGTTGGCACCGGCTTACCATCGGGACCAATCACTTGAATCCCCTGAGGCACGCGATCGGGAAATGTCACTGCCGCCTCGACTACATCTTCGCGACTGATATTAAGTGGATTGTAAACGACGATCGGTATCCCCGGAGTTTCCGTGTTCAATCCGGAAGCAATCGCTTCCGTCGCGTCGGTGAGAACACCAGCGAATTGATTCATTGCAATAACATCATCGTTCCAGGAAAACTGAAATGCTTTTGGTGTTGCCGTGCCGGGAAGAATGTCGTGAAATTGACCACCCATCACGAGTGTCCACGCTGCGTTAAGTCGCTCTTGAGGATAAGGTCGCGCCCCTAGCCACATCGCTCCGACAGACGCTTTTTCAGCTGCATCTGCCATCAACTCGTTCTTGCGATTCCAGCGCTTTTGGTAAGTTTGTGACGTTATCGAGCCTGCAGAGTGATTAGTCAAAAGCAGATCGCCCTGGTACTGGGGCAGTCTTGAAATCGCCTCCGGACGAATATTCAAAAACATCTGTTCCGCTGTAGCCGATACAATTTTGAGAGGGCCATCGCCAACCGTTGCCGGCCGTGTTGTATTGGGCACTACTGGCATGATGGCCGGATTCCTGGAAATCATTGCTTCGACCATTTTCACTGAATCTTCACGTGGAGATCCTCCGGTGTCGCCAGTTCCGTAGTAGTGATAGTCAGTAAACAATCCGCTTACTTTGCCGTTGAGTTGTACACGCCTGGGCCAATCGACAGGATTGTTACGAGCAGTTGGATCTACAATCACTGGACTCTTACTAATGTCCTCTCTAATTTGTCCGCCATAACTGCCAGGATTGAAGGCGGCAACGACGCCACGGCCGTCTGGGCCACGCCAAAAGCCAACGTTAAAAGGGATTCCTTCGGGAGTTTCTTCAATCGAGCCACGACCTCCAAGTGTTGTGGCCGAATTCCAGGTCAACTTTTGAGTGGAAAAACCTTTGATACCCGCGTGGGCCAGGATGCTAGGCAGCGATGCAGGAAAGCCGAAGCAATCCGGCAACATATACTCAGAGCTGATCTTGCCAAACTCTCGACGGAAGTAATGATTGCCATAAAGGATCTGTCGAAAGATCGATTCAGCAGACGGTACGTTGACGTCACTCTCCTCCATTGACGATCCCGCGGGAAACCATCTACCTGCCGCTATGTACGACTTCACTCTAAGGTAGTCGGAAGGCCAGTACTCCTTCATCATTCGGTAGCGGTTCGCTCCGCTGAAATTGAAGACGTAGTTTGGGTATTTTTCGAAGAGCGCAAAATTATCGTGCATCGTCTTCGGAATGTATTCGTTGATGACCTGCGGATATTGCCAGCGCCACTGCGTATCGAGGTGAGCATATGCGACGACATAGAGGGTCGGTTCTTTTGTGAGATCAGGGCTTGGAGCCTTTAACATCACCTGTTGACTATTGGTGGGACTAACTGTCAGAAATAGGAGTAAAAAAACGGCGAGTCTGGCAATATGTCGCATTCTATCGCTCCTTAGCGCTATGCAAGTCAAATCCAAACTACTTTGTGGTTACGAACTGGATGGCTCTCAGGAATTTCTGGCCGGCCATTATACTCGGCAATCAACGCGAGTGCTTCATGTTAGGCAAGTTTTCGGTTACGGCTATTCTTGACTTCAACCTTTCAACCTCACTACCATGCAGTTCCTTTCCAATGAGACCATAATTATTAGAGCGAGGTGATACAGAACGTGCCTGTTTCCTTTAGTGACCGTGTAACTGTTCCCGAAGCTGTACTGATCTCCAATCTGCAGGAAGAATCAGTAATGCTAAACCTGGACAACGAACGTTATTACGGATTAGATGACGTCGGGACCAGGATGTATTCGGTTTTGACGTCCTCTGAATCGATCGAAGCCGCTTACGAACTTCTTGTTCGCGAGTACAAAGTTGAAGGAGAGGTTTTACGGTCAGACTTGCTCCTGCTGGTCGATAAACTTCTAGAGCAGGGACTAGTGGAAATCTCGGATAAGAAAGCCCCGCAGTGAGCTTAGAATTTCTGCGCCGTTAAACCCATTAATGGACAATCTTGGGAACTCAATGTAAACATTCAGACCTTTTTATTCTTGATGACTTCCTCAAGCCTAAGAAATGCGCCGAATTAAGAACTGAAGCAAGTCAAAGCGCAGCGATTCCCGCCAGAGTCACAAAAACGGAAAGCCGTGTTGATATCGACCAGCGACGGACTAGTCGCGTCTTTGTCTCTCCTGAAAACTCACGACTTGTTTCGAGCCTTTTAAAAGCTGCGCAAGCCCGAATAGCAGATCATTACAAGACTAAACTCTCAGGATGCGAAAACCCACAGTTTCTGCTTTACAGATCCGGCGATTTCTACAAAGCTCACCGAGACAAAAATGAGTCACCTGCCACGCCACAATACATCAAGGATCGCCGGCTCTCAGTAGTCATTTTTCTTAGCACTGGCGGGGCTGAGTCTAATGGCTTTACTGGTGGTTCACTCGTGATCTTTGGAGTCCAAGGTCAAGATCGGCGGCAGTTAGCTTGCTCGTTTCCAGGGAAGGAAGGTCAATTGATTGCATTTCCGTCTGACCTCAAACATGAAGTTGAACCAGTAAGATCAGGCGAACGTTATTCGATTGTCAGTTGGTATTTCTGATCGAGTTTACAGACAAAACTAGCGAATGAGTGGCATCGTTGGCGTACTTAATCTGAACGGTGAACCAGTTTCTGAGGAACTGCTCGGACAGTTGACTCGATCGCTCTCGCAATTTGCTCCTGACGGCCAAAACATTCGGCTTGGCCACAATATTGGTTTCGGACATTCATTGTTGAAGATTGATGATTCAGACACTCAATCTCAAACTGCCCATCTTGATGCAAAGCATTGGATCACCGCCGACGCGCGAATAGACAACCGCAAGGAGTTACTTAAGGCGCTCAAAGCGAACTCAGAACTGGTAACCGTTTCAGCCGGCGATGCTGACCTGATTCTTCAAGCATACAAGACCTGGGGAGAAAACTGCGTCGAGCACCTCACTGGCGATTTTGCCTTTGCCATCTGGGACGAGGTGAATCAACAACTGTTTTGCGCGCGCGATCAACTTGGCGTAAAGCAGTTTTATTACTCATTCAAACAGGACCGGTTTGTATTCAGCAACTCTTTGAATTGCTTAAGAGT
>JBKPQV010000331.1:0-4769 GCA_046734235.1 Acidobacteriota bacterium | reverse complement strand
CTTTAATGATCGCCAATACACTGCCCGCTTCCACCGCGTAGCGACGGTAATCAAAAGTTGTCACCGGGGCAACTCCGACCACTGAAGAAGTTAGAAATATCTCATCGGCGTCCGTGAGATCGCCCATTTCATAAACGCCTTCTACCAGTGGAATGTAATGCTTAGCGGCAAGTTCAATTACACAATCACGAGTGATGCCGGCGATGATTCCCGTGCTTACGTTTGGTGTGTGAACTGTTCCGTTCCTGGCCCAGAAGATGTTCGCCGTAGTTGCCGAGACGATTTCCCCGCGTTCGTTTAGTACAACGGCTTCATCAAAATCTCGACTGCGTGCTTCCTCACGAGACAGTATTCGATCGAGATAGTTAAGAGTCTTAATTCCCGTTAATGGAGATGAGGTAGTGATTCTAAATGGTGAGACGGCGAGTGAGATGCCCGCACTTGGCACTTTGTGAACATCGCCGGTCATGATCAAAAGATCTGTTTGCTTACTACCCGGAGATTTAGTTTTCCAACTTTCCTTGCCGCTACGCCCTAAAAGAATGACACGGGCTCTGCCGTGCTTGACCTGGTTGACGGAGATCAGTTTTTGCAGAGCTTCAGCGACACTCTTTTGAGAACATCCCGTGAGGTCGATGTCGAGCCTTTCGGCATGCGCTGAGATTCTGCTCCAATGTTTGGGCCAGAGAAAAGGTTTCGAATCGTAAATCGCTAAAGTTGTAAAGACACCACGCCCGTACAACATTGCTGAAGAAACCGGAGCCACACGGGCTTTGGTCGCTTCAACCATTGTCTTGTTGAGATAGATTACGGGGTGCACGTCAATGTCCGTCGAACCTTAGTTTGGTGATCAGTCACGATCGACTGGAGTCAGGCCCGCGATCACGACAAACTGCAGTTCTGGACCTTGACTAACTCGCAGCCATTGCGTCAGGGTGTAGCTTATTCGTTAGGCCATCACACCATGCGGATTCTAGTTGGGCCACGCTCGCTTCGACAACGTTTTTCGTTCCAACATTAACCGTTAATCGGTTTCCACCAACACGCCCAATAATTGTAAAAGGAGAATTATTGCGTTCTGCTATTTGTCGAACAGCTGATTCGTCCGCCGGATCAAAACTAATGACAATGCGGGAAGGAGTTTCACTGAAAAGCAACGATGTAGACTGCAAGTCGTTGTGGAGGTTGATGGTAGCGCCCACTGCGTCACGTCCTAAAGAAGAAAAACAAGCTTCAGCAAGTGTTACGCCCAAACCGCCATCGGCACAATCGTGAGCTGAACGCAGGTGACCGGCTTCAGCCATTTGTAAGCAAGCAGTTTGAACGGCACGTTCCAATTCAATGTCGAGCCTTGGTACTAACCCGGTCTCAATAAGGTGCTCGGGGTTTGTGCCCTGCACGCTGACTGAGTATTCGCTCATGAGTAATTCATCCACGTTTTTGCCCAACAGAGCTATCAAATCGCCAACCGTCTTGAAACCTGGCTGGACAATCCGCCTCACATCTTCAACCAACCCTACCATTCCGATCACGGGCGTAGGTAAGATTCCGCGTCCTTCAGTTTCGTTATAGAAAGAAACATTTCCAGAGACTACTGGGGTGCCGAATGCTTCACATGCTTCGGCCATACCGTCAACCACTTCTGAGAATGACCACATCACTTCTGGTCTCTCAGGAGAAGCAAAATTCAAGCAATTAGTAATCGCGATTGGGCGGGCTCCAACACAAACAACGTTGCGTGCCGCTTCCGCAACTATGAGCTTTGCTCCCTCGCGCGGGTTTGCCGCGCAGTAACGGCCGTTTCCATCGAGACACATGGCGAGCGCCCTTCTTGTCTCTTTAATCCTGACAACTGCTGCATCGGCACCCGGAAGAATTGCGGTGTTTGTGCGTACCATGTGATCGTACTGGCGGTAAACCCATTGCTTGGAAGCAATGTTTCCTGATGACAAAAGAGTTGTCAGCGCTGAAGTGAGATCTTCGCTTGTAGAACTTTGTGTCTCAACTGGCCGTGAGCTATCTACTTTGCGTGGCGACATTGGTCGGTCGTATTTAGGCGCCTCATCTGTCAACGCTTCTACAGGGATATCTGCTACCATTTCGCCGTTGTGAATCACCTGCATGCGCTTTGTATCGCGAACGCGACCGATAACAACTGCGTCCAGGTCCCACTTGCGGAAAATGTCCATCACTTCACGTTCGCGTCCGGAGTGAGCAACAATCAACATGCGCTCCTGCGATTCAGAAAGCAGCATTTCATAAGCTGTCATTCCGACTTCGCGTTGTGGTACCAGCGATAAATCCAATTCAATTCCGGTGCCTGCACGAGCGGCCATTTCGCAGGACGAAGACGTTAGTCCGGCAGCGCCCATATCTTGTATTCCGGCTATTGCCCCGCTGCGCATCGCCTCCAGACAAGCTTCAAGTAAAAGTTTTTCGAGGAATGGATCGCCCACCTGAACGGTTGGACGCTTCTCCAGCGCCTCTTCATCGAATTCCGCCGAAGCCATAGTAGCGCCGTGAATTCCATCACGACCTGTCTTGGCGCCGACGTAAAGTACCGGATTGCCAATGCCACTCGCTTTGCCGAAAAAGATTTGATCGTGACGAACCAAACCGAGAGCGAATGCATTGACGAGAGGGTTCAGTGCATAGGCGTCGTCGAATGCAACCTCTCCTCCTACTGTTGCTACGCCGAAAGCGTTGCCGTAATGCGCAATGCCGTCAACAACCCCTGCGAGCAGCGATCGATTTCTCCGACCATACTTTGGATGGTCTAACGACCCGAATCGCAGACTATTCATTGAAGCGACAGGTCGAGCGCCCATGGTGAAGATGTCGCGTAGAATTCCGCCAACTCCAGTTGCGGCTCCTTGAAACGGCTCAATAAAAGAAGGGTGATTATGTGATTCGATTTTGAAAGCTGCACACCAGCCATCGCCAAGATCCACGATACCCGCGTTCTCACCCGGCGGAACGATTACTCGTTCACCTGTAGTGGGCAGTCGTTTTAAATGAGTCCTGGACGACTTGTAGGAACAATGTTCTGACCACATCACCGAGAATATGCCGAGCTCATCAAGAGTTGGCTCCCGGTCGAGAAGCTTTTTTATTCGTTCGAATTCTTCCTGGGTGAGATTGTGTGCAGCAATGACTTCCGAAGTAATCATTTAAGGGTGGTCTTTGATCTTTGATCTTAGAAACTAATCATTTTCCATATTTCATTTGAAATCTTTCAATTTTCATTTTGCTTTATGCAAACTGCGTTCAGAACCAAATGAAAATTGAAAGATGTCAAATGAAATATGGAAAATGACCAAACCAACAAGCTAACTCTTCTTAGGCAATTTTTTGAGCGCTTCTCGTAACGCATCAGTATCAACTCGGCCAAGGTGTTTGAAAACGATTTCACCTTTTTCGTTAAATAGAAAGGTTGCCGGCAGGTCGCCTTGCCACTTTGGATCGACGGCATTGATAGCGGGTTCAGGGTCGTTAACGTTCAACAGATATGCCGGCATTTTTGCGTTCATCTTTACCAGAAACGGTATCACCTTAGTCTCAATATCAGGTACCTCATCGAGCGAGACGGTTACGAAGTCCATCGTAGCGGGCTCGAACTCGCCACGGATTTTCACCAAATCAGGAAACTCGTCGCGACAAGGATCACACCAGGTAGCCCAAAAGTTCACTAGCAAGGGTTTATTTTTGGGTTTTGAGATTAGTGACTTCAAGCCTTCTGTATTAATAGGCTCGACGTGGATTTGAGGGTCGGCTGGAACCGCTTGTTTCGCGGTGCGGCTCGTCTGAGCCGGCACCGCAAAACTCGCGAGCAAAACAGTCAGTCCGACTGGTAGTAGAATCCGGGTAAAACGCATTAGCTAGCGCGCTTAATATTGCATCCGAAAGCTTTTGCTTCCGACTTTTCAATCGGTTTACCTGCCAAAGCTGCATCCAACGCCGTTCGCAGATCGTTAGATTCGATCGCGGAAGGATTTTGACTATTGTCGATGCGGCCGTGATACAGAAGTTTGTTGTTGGCGTCGAGGAAATAAGCCTCAGGCGTTCTGGTCGCTCCAAGTTTATCAGCCACCTTGTTTCCGGGATCCTTAAGAATCGGGAAGGTTAGTCCCTTCTCTGCGGCGTGTGCCTTAACCGCTGCGGCATCTTCCGCTACATTGGAATTAATTCCAATTACCGAGATCCCTTTCGCTTTGTAATCGGCGGCCAGCTTTTCCATCCGCTCATTGTATGCGTTGGACACTGGACACTGCACTGAAATGAATATGAGGACTGTGCCGTTCTTTCCTTTCAGCGCACTAAGAGCGCGATCCTGGCCATCAGCATTTGGTAACGTAAAGTCTTCAACAGTCGCACCAATCGCCGGCGGCGCAGGTATCTCACCCATATTTCTACCACTACCGGCAACAACTGCTCCCGCAATCACCAGGAATGCAGCCGACAGGAAAGACACATTTCGCTTCGTCATTATTAACTCCTTTCAGGCGTCTAGAAGTGGAGCAAGGAGATTATCAGCCTCAACACGACCGTTGCAAGCTGAGATACAGACAGGAGCGCCGCGACTGACGATGCAGAATAAGTTTTGAATTTCAAGTTTCGAGTTTCGAGTCTCTCGTGCCTTTAGTAGCCCGCTTTTTATGAATACTAACGCTGGTCCTGGGAGCGCACGCGTCCCCGCGTGCCCGCCTGGCGAGACGAATCTCGGATCGAAGTTTTGCTCACATCTTTTCTTTTCCAAGTGAGGTTAAGCT
>JBKPQV010000330.1:0-7789 GCA_046734235.1 Acidobacteriota bacterium | reverse complement strand
GGTCTGGCATTTCGATGAGCCATTTGCTGATTCCTCCGCTATTCCAACCTACATGGTTTCGAAGCTGGCTCGAGATCACGTTACAGTGGTTCTGTCGGGGGACGGAGGGGACGAGCTTTTCGCAGGTTACACCCGATACGTTGTTGAAAGAAAACGTAGAGGTTTTGAGCGTATACCAAGGACGCTCCGTGAAGGTGTCATGCGTCCTCTAAGCGAGCGACTCCCTCACGCAACCTGGGGACGCAACTATTTGCACAACGTGTCGCTTGAACCCATTGCGCGTTATCTCGACAGTGTCTCTATCTTCACTAGTCTTAATCGAAAGTCCCTCTACAGTTCAGACTTTATCCAGCAGCTTGGAGGCGGAGGCTACGTCGAAAGCCTGTTTGCAGGCTACGTTAACAGAGTCAAGACCGGTGAGGCCTTGGACCGGTTGCTATATCTAGACAGCAAAACCTATCTACCGGGAGACATACTCACAAAAGTAGATCGCATGAGTATGGCCGTTTCCCTTGAAGCCCGGGCGCCATTGCTCGATCACAAATTGATCGATTTCGTGACTCGAGTTCCAGCTTCGCTTAAGCTGGCCGGGTTGGAAACGAAACATCTGTTGAAACAAGTGGTAAAAGATCTAATTCCCGCGGAGATATTACACAGGCCCAAGCAGGGATTTGGAGTACCGATCCAGGAGTGGATTAATCAACAGTTGCGCTCGCGGATCCGCGACACGCTTAGTGATGCTCGCACCCGTCAGCGAGGTTTCATCAATTCGGAGTATCTCGATGTATTGCTCGACGAGCATGAACGCAACCGACGAGATCACTCAATGAGGTTGTGGGCGCTTTTAATGTTGGAGCTATGGCATCGCCAGTTTCTCGATGGTGGAGGCATCAGAAACGTTGCTGATCGGAACGAACCGAAACTCGTAACAACAGCACTCTGAGCGGAGCGTCTAGCTATTGAAGCCTGCAGTTCTCCAATTGATCGATAGTTTCAATGAGGGCGGATCAGAGCGCCAGGCGTTGCAGTTGACACGGCTCTTATCCGGGAGCGGCCGCTACAACGTTCGGCTGGCGAGTCTTAGTCCTGAAGGGAGTCTACGTGGAACCATTGACGATCTTGACCTCGGAGAAGTTCCTTCCTTTCCTCTAACCAGTTTTTACGATCAAAACGCATGGACGCAGGGAAGGCGTCTTATGCAGTGGCTAAAGGCCTCGAGCATCGACATCCTTCACACGCATGATTTTTATACCAACGTTTTTGGGATGTCGGTAGGCTCAATGGCTCGTGTGCCGGTGAGAATTGCGTCGATGAGAGAAACTGAAGGCATGCGATCCGTTGCTCAGAAACACGTGCAGCGAGTTGGTTACTCGTTCGCGCATCATGTCATTGCTAACTCCGCAGCGGTGCGTGAAAGACTGATCGCTGACGGCATTGACTCAGACAAGGTTACCGTTATCTACAATGGTCTAGACTTGAGGCGAATTGAAACTAAAGCATCGCGATCACAAGTAATCTCTCTTCTGGACCTTACGATTAACCCAAACACAAACCCGCATTTTGCTTCAATCGTTGCAAACATGCGCCATGAGGTGAAGGACTATCCGATGTTCCTTAGGGCTGCACGACAAGTAAAGGAAGCGATTCCAAACGCCGCTTTTCTGCTTGCCGGCGAAGGAGAACTACAAGAGTCGCTCAAGGCCCTCGCCTTTGAACTCGGTATTTTCGATGCGACTTTTTTCCTCGGTCGTTGTGACAATATTGCTGAATTACTTAGCATTTCCGATGTTTGCGTCCTGAGTTCGAAAGCAGAAGGCTTTTCGAATTCTATTCTTGAATACATGGCAGCCGGAAAACCTGTGGTAGCGACCGACGTCGGTGGCGCGCGGGAAGTTGTCACGCATGGAACGACTGGATATCTGGTGCCTTCGGGGGACGACGTGGTTATGGCTAAGCGAATTATTGAGCTACTAAGAGAACCAGAGCGCGCTACAGAAATGGGGAAGGCGGGTCGACGAGTGGTTTCGGAACGCTTTTCGTGCGAAGCTCAATTGTCGCGCACTCAGGAACTTTACGATCGATTGTTGAAGGAAAGAAGAGTTACACGCGATTACTTTTAAAGATCATGACAGTTAATGATGAATCAGGCAGGAAATTGCGAGTGCTCATTGTTGCACCTTCGTTCGATATACTTGGTGGTCAATCAGTGCAAGCTGCCCGTTTGCAGCAACGCCTGAACGAGGAGCCGTCGTTGGAAGTGGGCTTCTTGCCGATTAATCCTCGGTTGCCTGGTTTCCTGCGTCACCTACAAAACATCAAGTATGTTCGTACTATTGTGACGTCCGTCGCTTACGTGATCAGCTTGTTAAGGCGCGTTTATCACTACGATATAATTCATGTCTTTTCCGCATCGTATCTTTCATTCGTAATTGCACCAACTCCGGCAATCTTAATTGGCAAACTATATGGGCGAAAGGTCCTGCTCAATTATCACAGCGGTGAAGCCGATGATCATCTTCAACGCTGGCGTAGAACTGCCATCCCTACAATTCGGGTGTGTGATTCAGTAGTCGTCCCGTCGGAATATCTTTTGCGCGTCTTTGCGTCCTATGGACTTAAAACGCACGCGATCTTTAACCTCATTGATACAAGACAATTTCGTTATCGTGAAAGGGTTCCACTTCGCCCTTTCTTCTTATCGAATCGAAATCTTGAAAGTCATTACGGCGTGGATCGCGTTCTTAGAGCGTTTGCCATAATTCAAAAGAAGTTTCCCCAAGCAAGTCTTAAAGTTGCAGGTGATGGCAGCCAGAGACCTATGCTGGAAAGACTGGCGAAGGATCTCCAATTGCGAAGAACCACTTTCATAGGACAGGTGAATCCCGCTGTTATCGCCGATGTCTACGACTCAGCAGATGTTTATTTGAATGGGTCCGAGATTGATAACCAGCCGCTTTCAATTCTCGAAGCGTTTTCTTGTGGGTTGCCTATAGTCACAACTGATGCAGGCGGAATTCCTGATATGGTTAAAGGTGGCGAAACCGGAATCGTTGTGTCCCGTGACGATTCTTCGCAAATGGCGGAAGGAGCGATCATGCTCCTTGAAAACCCCGAGTTTGCTAAACAAATGATTGAACGGGGTCGACTCGAATGTTTGAAATACAGTTGGGAAGCGGTCAGAGACCCGTGGATCAATACTTACCACGAGCTAGTGACCAAACGACACCCCTTTGCTGCCGATGAGCAAGACGAGCGCAGCCGCCTTCTAAAGGTAAAATCGTAAACAGCCGATGAGCAAGTTACAAAGACTGCGGCGGACAAGTCTTGATGAACTCCGCGTACGGGGTTCACAGGCGCTTGCTTCTTTTGCCGAGAGACGCGGGTGGGCTGGTCGCGCAAAATTCGCTTCTGACAACCAGTTTCTAAAACTACTGAATCCGAATGAATTCGAAAATGGATTGCAGTCTGCGTCGCAATTGCACGATCAGTTAACCAGGAAAGATTGGCATCCATTTTTTAGTTTCCTTGATAACCCCGAAGCAATCGTGAATATTTTGCGAAGTCGGTGGCCTGGATCGGAGACAGAACTTATTGACCAGGCTGAGCGAATAACAAAAGGCCACTTTGATTTATTAGCCTTTCATGACTTGCATTTTGGTGATCCTGTCGATTGGCATTTTGAGCCGGTGGCTAAGAAACGGTCGCCACTGATTCATTGGAGCAAGATTAACTATCTCGATGGCCACCTTACGGGCGACAAGAAGATCATTTGGGAGCTCAACCGGCATCAATACTTTGTAAGATTGGGCCAGGCGTACTTGTTAACCGGCGATGAGCGATACGCGGCAACGTTTGTGGCACACATTAATCAATGGATCGACCAAAACCCGCCGAAGATTGGTATAAACTGGGCCAGCAGCCTTGAAGTTGCGTTCCGTTCAATTTCCTGGCTCTGGGCACTTCAATTTTTTAAGAATTCTAATTCTCTCGACGCCGAAACGGTTTTGCGGGCCTACAAGATTCTTCATATAAATGCCCGCCACCTGGAAACCTATCTCTCAACCTATTTCAGTCCAAACACGCATTTGACTGGCGAGGCGCTCGGTCTTTTTTATCTCGGTACTCTGTTACCAGAATTCCTGGACTCAGCCCGGTGGCGCAACACGGGATTACAAATCCTGATTACACAGCTCCCCAGGCACGTGAAAACAGACGGGGTCTATTTCGAGCAGTCCAGCTACTATCACCGCTACACAACAGACTTTTATTTGCATCTTTGGATCCTGCTCAACTCAACTGGCGATCCCGCGCAGCAGAAACTCGAAGAAAAGCTTCAATTGCTTTTGGACCATCTGATGTACATCACGCGACCCGATGGCTCGACACCACTCTTTGGAGATGATGACGGGGGCAAACTCCTCGATTTTCAGGCTCGTTCCGCAAATGATTTTCGTCCGACTCTTGCAGCTGGGGCAGCGCTTTTCAAGCGTGGTGATTATAAGTTTGTTGCTGGGGGAGCATGTGTGGAAACATTGTGGTTACTTGGACCAGAGGTGCTCTCAATTCTGGATCAAGTTGAAGCCCACGAACCGGACAAAGAGTCGATCGCATTTACTACCGGTGGTTACTACATAATGCGAGATGGTTGGACTCCAAAGTCAAACTATCTATTGTTCGATTGCGGCCCTCATGGTAGCGATAATTGCGGTCACGCTCATGCAGATGCATTATCGTTTGAGTTAGCGGTGAATGGATGCACGTTCCTGGTAGATCCCGGCACCTATACGTATACAGGCTCGATACAGATGCGAGACTGGTTTAGGGGCACCGCAGCTCACAACACATTGACGCTGGACGGTGAGTCTTCGTCGGTCGGTGCCGGTCCTTTTTCCTGGAAGACCATTGCGCGGTCGGAATGCCATTCTTGGATTACCCATCGAAATTTCGATTATTTAGCTGCAGCTCACGATGGTTTCACGCGCCTTCCGCAGCCGGCCATGCACACACGCGCCATTCTCTTTTTAAAGAACAGATATTGGGTTTTGCACGATAACGTGCGTTCTCTTGGCGCCCACAAATTAGAAGCATGGTTTCATTTTGATTCTACCGTGGGACCGCTGGCTATCACCGAAAACACGGTCAGAGCGATTAGCGCGAACGACTGTTCGGCCGGATTACAACTGTCGACTTTTGCCGATGGGGAATGGGTTACGGAAGAGAGGTGGGTTTCGCACTGTTATGGAGGAAGGGAAGCAGCCCCCGTCTTTGCTTTTTCAATGGTAGCCAAGGGTTCAGATGACCTAGTAACATTTCTCGTGCCGGAAGTGCCGGGCGCGAGTTTGAAATCGCCGGTTAAGCGAATCAAAGCGGTAAATGGCCATGCTTTTGAAATCAACATTGGAGAAAGGCACGATTCGTTACTGTTGTACCAAGCCTCTAATTTAAGAAGCGGCGTTGAAACACCGCGGCTTAGATCCGATTTTGACGTGACCTGGGCAAGTTTTGATCGTCGCGATCCCTCTGTTCCGCGGGAGTTAGTGCTTATTAATGGTCATACTCTCGAGCTTGAAGGCCAGGCGCTCGTGAGGTCTACGGAGAAGATCGAATACCTCGTTGCGAATCGAACAGACGACGTGTTTAGGGTTGAAACGAACAAAGGTATCCTGGAAAAGGGCTTGCCCGTTGAGTACCTCTGATCTGTTTGACCAAGGTGTTCGAAGACCTGGCACGGAGTTGTAAACAAGGATATGTGTGGAATTAATGGAATAGCGTTCTCCAGCAAGTCGCATCACACCATAGATGCGAATGAGCTGGAGCGCATGCGCGACGTCATTCGGCATCGCGGGCCAGACGATTCCGGTTTATTCATCGCCGGTCCGATTGGTTTGGGGCATCGTCGTCTGAGTATTGTTGATGTTGCCGCTGGTCATCAACCGATGACAAATGAAGATGGCGCGCTTCAAATAACCTACAACGGCGAGATCTATAATCATAGCGACTTCCGCGAGTTGCTCGAGAGCAAGGGACACACATATCGCACACACTGCGATACGGAAACCATCCTTCATTTGTACGAAGAATACGGCGAGAGTTGTGTTGAGCATTTAAGGGGCATGTTTGCATTTGCTATTTGGGATACTCGACGCCAGGAGATGTTCATCGCGCGAGATCGGTTAGGTGTCAAACCACTCTACTACGTCCAGACCGCCGACGGCTCGCTTTACTTCGGCTCTGAAATCAAAACTCTCTTTGCCGCCAGTGCGATTAAGCCAGAAATCAACTTCAAAGCGCTACCGGACTATCTCGCGAACCACGCCACCTCCGACGAGGAGACACTCTACCGCGGCGTGAGACGGCTTTTGCCTGGCCACACGCTCGTCTGGCGTGACGGAAAGATTGAAATCAAAAAGTATTGGGACGTCAGCTTCATAAAGATCAATGATGAGGGACGCTCTGATGCTGATTACATTGCTGAATGGAGCGAACTCTTCCGTACGTCCGTTCGCTTACGATTGATGGCCGATGTTCCGTTGGGGATGTTTTTGTCGGGCGGCATCGACTCGTCCGCCATTGCTGCAGTCATGAGCGGTATGATTGACGAGCCGATCAAGACTTTCTCGGTCGCTTTTGCTGAACGTGAAGCAAACGAACTTGCCTATGCTCGGATCGTTGCAGAGGCTTTTAAAACAAACCATCACGAAGTGGTAGTTAGTCCCGACGAGTTCTTCCATGCCTTGCCTAAACTCGTTTGGCATGAGGATGAGCCCCTGGCACATCCCTCAAGCGTGGCATTGTATTTTGTGTCGCTGTTGGCGTCGCAGCATGTCAAAGTGGTTTTGACTGGAGAGGGAAGCGATGAGTTGCTTGCCGGTTATGGCCGTTATCGTAAAACGATTCTTAATTTGTCGCTGGGAAAGAGATACAGAAGTCTGACGCCGTCCCTGGTTCGAAGTGCCGTTGAGAACGGAATCAAGGGGCTACCAACTTCACGCGTAAGGCAACGACTGTTGCGCAGTTTTCTGACTGTGTCACCTGAAATCGGGAGCATCTACTTTGACAACTTTGCAGTGTTTCCCCTGGCAACACAAGCCGATTTACTTTCCTCGTCGAGCCTGGAGCAAATCGGCGGCGTCGATCCCTATGCCGGTGTGCGAAAAGTCTTGAGCGAGACTGACGCCAAATCGCTACTCGACCGGTTGCTCTACGCGGATATCAAAACTTACCTCCATGAACTGCTGATGAAGCAGGATCAAATGAGTATGGCGACTTCGATTGAAAGTCGGGTACCTTTTTTGGATCACAAACTTGTGGAGTTTACCTGCACCTTGCCTGAGAGATTGAAACTTCGTGGTGCAACCACGAAATATATCCTCAGAGAAAGCATGAAAGGCGTATTGCCGGAAGCAATTCTGTCCCGATCGAAGATGGGTTTTCCGGTTCCAATCGGGGCGTGGTTTCGAGGTCCATATCGATCAATCATCGACGAATACGTTTTGAGCGACCGGTCGGTCTCACGGGGAATATTCAACGCCGATGTTGTTCGAGACATCGTCAAACGACATCAAATCGGCGGTGAAAACCACGACGAACGTTTATGGTCTCTGGTGAACTTTGAGATCTGGCAGCGCCAGTTTTTTGATGGTGAAGCGATGATCAACAGTAATGCCGGCGCCGAAATGGTGCCAATAGGGGTTTAGAATTGGGATTTATTGGCGGAACAATTGGATACCGTTTGCTGCGTCATCTTAGCCCGGGAAGCACTGGGAATAACGACTATACCGCGTATGAA
>JBKPQV010000329.1:0-9152 GCA_046734235.1 Acidobacteriota bacterium | reverse complement strand
CAAATCGGTTCGGTCACGCATAATCCGAATGAGTCTCGCCGTTTCATGCCATTCAGCCGCCGTCGCGATGTTCCGAATTTCACCGAACGTCTCAGCGTCAGTGTGGGTCACCAGGAGATTAGATTCTGACTTTTGTAATAGGCGTTCAACAATTCCTACAACTTGAGGTCGTGGCTTTCCTTTGCCGAAAACAACTTCCGGAAACCCCTGGCGCGAAGCCCGGGCATGGTCAACCTTTGCGTAGCCAATGTCCTCGTACAAAGACTCCTGAATACGCTTGGCGGCCTCGCGCGAGCTCAAATCACCGTGTTTGAGCGAGTCCACAAGTTGCTCCAATTGCTTTAGATCCATCTATGGTCCACCAAAAACCTCAATTCTGAAAACTTGTCGCATTCTAGCATCGGACGAACCGCAGTCGCAGTACGCGAACTTGCGGATGAAACTTACGGCAAGTAAGATTCCAACAGATTAATGAGAGAAACTCACATTCGTTTGTCGTATTTAGTGCTGAGGAGTTGATCTCATGCCGCTGAGTGGAGCCCCGGAAAGTCCTACCGTGTCAACAGTCATTCGAAATACGCGATTAACGCTCGAAATGATCAAAATCGAGCACACACTTTTTGCGTTGCCCTTTGCGTTTCTGGGTGCCCTTCTTGCTGCCAATGGACTGCCTTCAGGGCGCCAAATTCTCTGGATTGTCGTGGCCATGGTCGGAGCACGTTCAACGGCAATGGCATTCAATCGAATAGCTGATCGCAAGATTGATGGCCGAAACCCCCGCACTGCCTCTCGTGCGCTGCCCGCCGGATTGTTGTCCGTGGGTTTTGTTTGGATGTTTACCATCATCTCGGCGCTTCTTTTCCTGCTGGCGGCTGCAATGTTAAATCGACTTACGTTGATTCTTGCTCCTGTCGCTTTGGCAAGCGTAATGATCTACTCGTTCACCAAACGATTTACCCAGCTATCTCACATAGTTCTCGGTTGGTGTCTCTCTATTGCGCCCACAGGTGCATGGATCGCAGTCCGAGGTGAGATCGGAAGTTCTATTCCCTTGTTACTGTCGTTAGTAGTATTGCTTTGGACGGCGGGTTTTGATGTTCTCTATGCTTGCCAGGACTTTGATTTTGATCGAAAAGAAGGTCTGCGTTCGATTCCAGCTCGTTTCGGAATCTCACGCGCGTTATGGATATCAAGAGGCTTACATGCAGGGGCCTTTCTAACGTTGGTCGGTCTCTACGTCTTTTCTGGATTGGGACTATTGGCACTCATCGGTGTGTTCGCGACGGGTGTCCTGCTTCTGTATCAGCACCGGTTGGTCAAGGCAGATGATCTCGGACGACTTAACGCCGCTTTCTTTACCACCAACGCATTCGTAAGCGTGATTCTACTGATAACTTTCGGTTCAGCAGTATTTCTGCGCTGAAAGGCGATAAACCTATATGGACTTTTCTCATGACAAAAAGCTTAACGACATCGCTGCTCGTGTAACGGCGGGTAAGCGATTGTCGTTTGAAGATGGCGTTGCTCTTTACTCCACCGACGATCTACCGGCCCTCGGTAAACTGGCCGATTTTTCACGGCGACAACGTCACGGTCGGGTTACCTACTTCAACGTCAACCGGCACCTGAATCCCACGAATATTTGTTATGCCGACTGCAAGTTCTGTGGATTCTTTAGAACACCCAGGGAGGCTGATGCCTACACGCATAACATCGAAGACAGCTTGCGCGTTGCAGGACAGGCGGTCTCGGAAGGCGCTACGGAATTGCACATTACTGGCGGCTTGAATACCAAGTTGCCATTTAGCTATTTCACCGATCTGCTTTCCTCACTGAAGCAAAAGTATCCACAACTCCACTTAAAAGCATTCACTATGGTCGAGTTTGATCACTTTGCGCATTTCTACAAAATGAGCGATGAAGCGGTAATTCAACAATTGATCGATGCGGGACTGGATTCCTGCCCGGGCGGTGGTGCCGAAATATTTCGCGAACCAACGCGCTCGATGATTTGCGCACATAAATGCGATGCCAATCGTTGGCTCGAGCTCCAGGGCAAAGTTCACCACGCAGGTTTAAAAACCAACGCCACGATGCTCTACGGCCATATTGAATCGATTGAAGATCGAGTGGATCACCTCGTTAAACTTCGAGAACAGCAGGAGAAGTCCAGAGGATTTCAGTGCTTTATTCCGCTGGCATTCTATCCACCCGAAACCCAGCTGGCCCACCTTCCAGGTCCTTCGGGAGTTGATTCATTGAAAACGATGGCAGTGTCGCGATTAATGCTAGATAACTTCGATCACATCAAAGCTTACTGGGTAATGCTAGGAAAGCGCCTCGCCCAGGTTGCTTTGCACTACGGCGCGAACGACATTGACGGAACAATCACTGACGGCGGTGAATTAACTACAAGTTACTCGGTCGAGACCAATAATGAAGTGAAGATGAGCAAACCGGAATTGATTGGCTTAATCGAGGAAGCAGGTTTTGAAGCCGTGGAACGCGACACTGTTTACAATCGAATTGAGCGAGACAACGTGAGTCTCGTATAGACACAAATCACTTTTACAGAGGATCAAATAGGTAACCGATGCTGACCCAGACTGACAAAAGAACCATAACCTTGGCCCATTCTCCCGACTCCGATGATGCCTTCATGTTTTATGGCCTCGCTACGCACAAACTCGACACTGGAGAATTGAACTTTCAACACCTTCTGAAAGACATTCAGACACTAAATGAAGAAGCTACTCGCGGCACCTATGACGTCACGGCCATTAGTTTTCATGCATATGCCTACGTCGCGGACAAGTACGCCTTACTCCCTCATGGAGCTTCCATTGGAGACAATTACGGTCCAATCGTCGTAGCGCGCGAACCTGCTAAACCTGAAGACATCCCGAACCTCAGAATTGCGATTCCGGGCACATTAACCAGCGCATTCCTGGCATTACGAATCTTCAACCCGGACTTTGAATACACCGTAGTTCCTTTCGACAAGATCATCGAGGCAGTCAAAAATGGAACTTGCGACGCCGGCCTTTTGATCCATGAGGGTCAACTTTTCTACGAGTCGATGGGCTTACACAAGGTTCTGGATCTCGGGGAGTGGTGGCACCAAAGGCACGGATTACCATTACCAATGGGCGGAAATGTAATCAGGCGCGATTTGGGACCAGCGTTGATTAAGGAAGTTTCAGACCTTCTCCACAAGAGCATCAGTTACTCACTGGCAAATCGAGAAGATGCGCTGCAGTACGCACTGCAATTCGCCCGGGATATGGAACCAGAACTTGCGGATCGTTTTGTCGGGATGTGGGTCAATGAACTCACCCTCGACTACACCGAACGCGGCCGTGAAGCAGTGCGGCTCCTTCTGGACGAAGGCTTTGAGAAGGGCATCATTCCCAACAAGGTCCCTGTGGAATTCGTGTAGTTGGAGTGGGTATTTGAGAGTGTCAAGCTGGGGTGTGCGCGGTGACTTTAGGAGCTACTCCGCCCAGAAGGAGCAGCCAATCACCGCGCACATCATCGGCCGCAGATTACATAAGACCAAACTCCTCCCAAAGTTTGGTCATTGCCTATCCGTGTAAGCAACGCCGCCGCTCGGCGTCACGTCTGCGCTCCCGCGCCGTAAAGCTTCCACGGAATTAGGACACGTACCTGTTGCCGACATGAGGACCTGATGAAACTTGCTTTTCAAACCGACCACCACGATTCTCAAGTTCGAGTGTATTTTCAAGAGTTCCTGCGGGAGCAGTTTGAATGCTTCTAACTTATTCTAATGATGGCACCTTACACTAGATGCAGGAAACTTTGCAACAGGAAAAGCGGGATTAAATCAAGGGTAGGCGGGGCTGGCAACAAGACGGTTCAGAAGCGGCATCTGAGAAAACGCTGCGATAAAGAAGGTAATTGAACCAAATTATTAATCTGAGATTCAAAAAGATATGAAGAACTTTACATTTAGGGCTAGCTTGAGCGTCGTAGGTTTGCTGGCAATCGTTCTGAGTCTATCGGCGTCTACCGTGGCGCAAGGCGATCTAAGCCCGACTGACGCGACCAAAATCATTCAATCGTTTACTACGAAGGAAGCCCAGTTTCGACGCGCCCTCAACTCCTACTCATTTAAACGTGATGCACTTGTTCAGAGCATAGGCATGGGTGGCCAGGTGGTTGGCGAATACCACCGCGTATCCGTGTTCACCTTTGACGATTCGGGAAATCGTTACGAGAAAATTAGCTTCTTCCCAATGTCTTCAATGCCGGAGATAACGCAGGAGGACATCGATGACCTTGGTGGAGTTGAGCCTTTTGCTCTCGAGCCCTCAAAAATCGACAAGTACAACATTCGCTATGTAGGAAAGGAAAAGATTGATGAACTCAATCTTTATATTTTTGATGTAGCCCCCAAGGTGATGCCCGACCCCAAGAAAACAAAGGAGCGATTGTTTGTCGGACGAATCTGGGTTGACGATCAGGATCTTCAGATCGTGAAGACCAAAGGCAAGGGTGTTCCTGAAACAAAGGTAAACAAGTTTCCTACCGTCGAAACCTATCGCGAGCACATCGACGGAAAGTTTTGGTTCCCAACTTATTCGTTTGCCGATGAAGAACTCATCTTTGATAACGGCGGTTCCCTACACGTGCGAATGAAGGTTCGCTACATGGACTTTACACCGACGCGTGCAACTTTGAAGGTGACTGAGATTGGTGAGGATGAAACTCCAGGCGGTTCCGGTAGCGGCGTTGCCAAACCCGTTGAAGTTGGTGATTTGAATGCCAAGGCAATTGGGTTACCTAAGCCGGTGCTAACAGAAGAAGCTAAGAGACTGAAGGCTACTGGAAAAGTGCAAGTAAGGGTGCTTGTCGATGAAAACGGGAAGGTAGTATCGGCGACGGCACTAAACAACGTCGCTGTTTTGCGAGCCATCGCGGAGGACGCCGCGCGTCAAACAACTTTCAATCCATTAACCGTCGATGGGATTACAGTGAGGTTTACTGGAGTACTGACTTTTGATTTTCGCCTTAATTGAGAAGTACACCGAGTTCAATAGCAATGGAAGTACGAACTCGTTGAATTAGATCGTTTATCTCTTGGTCGCTCGTCAGCCCTTCGGTGCTGACGGGCGATAAGATAACCATCTCGAGCGTTCCAGATCGTGCCTCACCGGTTCCTTTCCCCATCAGGACATCGGAGTTTTTGATCGCAACCGGCACGACCGGAACTCCTGCCTGCTTTGCCATGTAAAATGCCCCCTTCTTGAATGGGAGCAACTCACCGGGCATTGCCCTCGTACCCTCAACAAACACACCAAACGACACTCCTGACTGGATTCGTTTTGTCGCCGCATCGGTCGTTTGGATCGCGCGTTCGCGATTTGAGCGATCGATGGCCATTACATTCACGAAGCCCATGCCAACTCCCAGTACTGGAACTTTCAGCAACTCCTTCTTCGCCAGCAGTCCGATCCTGCGTCCGGTGTAGATGAAAAGCGTTGCCGTATCCAGGTACGAACGATGGTTGGCAACAAATACATAAGTTTGGCGCGGATCCAATTTATCTAAACCTTGCACCTTGACTTTGATTCCACTCAGCCGTAGCCAGAGCCATGCTCCCAAAGTAGCCACCGGATAAACGAGATCATGCTTGCGCAGGATCCAGGCGACGATCAGAATTGGTGGTCCGAGGATAAGGAGGCAACCACCTGCAACACACAGTGACCACCAGTAATGAATTCGACGAATCCAACGTGGCCTGCCGTCTGTGTTAGACTTTTCTGCCACGTTTTTCTCGGTCTCGACGCTCTCTTCTATAAATTCTTTTCGCAAAGGATAGTTGCTGGAATGTCTAAGTACAGATTGGCGATCGGTTTGTCCGCGTTTTTGTTAGCGGCGGTTATCTTACCAGCTCAAGCCATTGCTCAAACGCCTGCCAGCCGAGTCTCGGCCGTTAGAATCCCGTCACCAAAATCTGTACTGGGCTTTTCACCGGGTGATGACCGCACTATTGCGGATTGGTCCCAGATATCCAATTACTTCAATCTACTCGATAAAGCCTCAGAGCGCGTCCAGGTTCAAACACTCGGTCAATCAACATTGAAGCGACCACTGATCGTCGCTTTTATTAGCGCGCGAGAGAATATACTGGCACTTGAGAAATACAAAGACATCCAGCAACAACTCGCTGATCCGCGCCGCGTT
The DNA here is from genome assembly GCA_046734235.1 of Acidobacteriota bacterium. GTDB lineage: Bacteria > Acidobacteriota > Blastocatellia > Pyrinomonadales > Pyrinomonadaceae > PSRF01. The sequence continues at coordinate 2,945 of JBKPQV010000329.1, read as the reverse complement.
AACGGCGCAGCGCAAGCCGACCGGCTCATCGCAACAGGCAAAAGCGTAGTTGTCATTTCTTGTTCAATCCACTCAACCGAGATTGTAGCTTCGCAGATGTCAATGCAGTTGGCTTATGAGCTTGCAACTGCTCAAGACAGCGACACCAGGGAGATTCTTCAAAACACTATTTTGCTGCTTATTCCGTCACCTAATCCGGACGGCGTTGATATCGTCGCCAACTGGTACCGCAAAAGCCTGGGGACTTCCTACGAAGGAAGGGAACCGCCCGAGCTTTATCATCATTACGCAGGCCATGATGATAATCGCGATTGGTTCATGCTAAACCTGCGCGAGACACAGTTGATTACGCGACTGCTTTGGCACGATTGGTTTCCACAGATTGTTTACGATGTGCATCAGCAAGGATCGAATGGATCTCGGTTCTTTATTCCACCGTTCTACGATCCACCTAATCCAAATATCGACCCTTTGCTCTTGCGACAGGTTGGATTGATCGGTCACAAAGTCGCGGCCGATTTACAAAGCGCAGGCTTTAAGGGGGTACTCACAAATGCTCTGTACGACACTTGGTGGCATGGAGGATTTCGTACTGCCCCTTACTTCCATAACTCGATCGGGATTCTTTCTGAAGCAGCCAGCGCTCGTTTAATGAGTCCCGCAACTGTGACGTCGGAACAACTCTCACGTTCCAGTACTCGCGGAATGAGAAGCGCATTGGAAGCTACCACAAACTTTCCAGATCCCTGGACCGCATCAACCTGGCGTCCTCGAAATATCATGGACATGGAGATCATTGCGGCACGCGGAATCTTATCCCTTGCGGCGAAGTATCGTTCGACCTACCTGAAGAATTTTTATGAACTCGGCCGGAAAAATGTGGAGCAATCGATTGCGGCCAACCAACCGATCGCCTATCTAATTCCTGCTGGCCTCTCACGCGATGAGGCGTTAGCCAAATTGATTGGATCACTTGTGAACCAGGGTGTCGAGGTATATCGCGTCGACCAGGAGCTTCACGTTTCTTATGGACCACAAACACTGCAACGAACTAACTCTGCGAGCGACAAACTAGGGACCTACCGAACGATTATCTCCAATACAGCCTCGGTGATGGAGGTTCCCGCCGGCAGTTACATAGTCTTTGTGGCCCAACCTCAACGGACCAATGTTCTGGCACTTTTCGAGCCGCAGATTTATCCAAACCGTCTGATCGGTACTGGTGAAGCTGAACGTCCTTATGATGTGGCAGGTTGGACGTTGCCACTACAACTCGGTGTAGAGGCTCCGGCAATAGTCTCAATTCGTGAAGCTCAAGCTGAGCGAAAGTTGACTCTTATTACTAATGAGAACCAGGTCAGAAGTGATCTGGCCCTTGCCTTGAGAACTTCCGACGCTTCACCCATTCGAAATCCCGTTACGAATCCGGTTCGAATTGGAATCTACAAGGGCTCAATCGGAAACATGGATGAAGGCTGGACGCGTTACGCATTTGATACTTTCAATGTGCCTTACGCGTCATTGAAGGATGCTGAAGTTAAACAGGGAAATCTTAATGAGAAGTATGACGTCATCCTTTTGCCCTCACAACGAAGTCGCGACGTGCTGGAAGGAAATGCGGCTGGATCATTGCCGCCGGAATATACAGGGGGAATCGGAACGGCAGGAGTTTCCAACCTCAAAAACTTTGTGAACAACGGTGGCACGATGATCTGTTTCGATGCGTCTTGCGATCTTGCTATCACACAATTTCAACTACCGATCAAGAACGTGCTGGACGGGTTGAAATCGTCTGATTTCTACTGTCCGGGCTCCATAGTGTCGTTGGATCTGGATCCCAAGAGTCCTATTAACGCTACGCTACCAACTAGCCTTCCGGGATACTTCATCAACAGTTCTGCATTTGCGACGACTGACCCGAATGTCCGGGTCATTGCAAGATACGCTAAAGAAAATGTTTTGCGCTCTGGCTGGTTGCTTGGTGAGGATCGCCTGCGCGGACAGATCGCGTTGGCTGAGGTCCCACTTGGCAAAGGACGAGTAATCTTGTTTGCCTTCCGTCCACAGCATCGTGGACAAAGCTGGGGAACCTTACCGCTTATCTGGAACGCTATCAATTCAACGGCTCCCGGTACCAGATAGGTGCTTTGTGCTTTGAGCTTTGTGCTTTGCGCTTTGTGCACTATGCCCCAAATCATCTGGGCGAGGAGAAAAGCACCCGCAAAACACAAAGTACAAAGCACCAGGTTCCAAGTACCGCTCTTTTGCCTTGATCCGCTCGTTCTGCCGAGTTATCTTTGAGTAGCTAATTACGGTTTTCTCTCCCTGCCTCTGCCAAAACCGCAAGCATCTATTTCAACTGAACTGCATCCAAGCGAGGTCTGCGCGACTCTATAGTTGCGCGGCGACTGGAGCCAATTATGAAGACGTTTGCGTTGCTAGTGCTCCTCTCCCTATTTTTGCTAGCGAGTTCTACAATTGAGGCCCAAACCCGCCCACGTCGTGTGGGTTCAGCCAGGAGTTCTGTACCTACCGGAAATGATGATCAGCCGGCTCCGGTGAACCCAAACATCCGTCCTCCAGTGTTGGGAGGCGCAAACAATCCCGGCAACCGTCCGCCAACCCCCGCACCCAAGGATCAGCAACCACAAGGTCCTGAAGAAGTAGACGCAGGCGACATAATCAAAGTAAACACAACGCTCGTCACCATTCCTGTAAGTGTCACGGATCGAGATGGACGCTACATCCCAAATCTTCAGAAGCAGGATTTTCGCCTCTGGGAAGACGGTGTTGAGCAAGAAGTTGCTTTCTTTTCTTCAGTAGACAAGCCGTTCTCTGTCGTCCTGATGCTCGATACGAGCCCGTCCACCCAATTCCGTTTGGAAGACATCCAGGACGCAGCCATTAGCTTTGTGAACCAGCTTCGTCCAGACGACAGAGTTATG
>JBKPQV010000328.1:0-15910 GCA_046734235.1 Acidobacteriota bacterium | reverse complement strand
CGATTTGATTGACATGGAGGAGCGACGTAATCGTCAGAAGGTGATGCAAGCGTTGCAAGACGCGCTACGTAACGACAAGTCGCCAACGAAAGTACTATCGTTCAATGACTTTGGCCTGGTAATCATGACGCGCAAGCGCGTGAAGCAGTCGTTAGAACGAACGCTATGCTCTCCTTGCCAGTATTGTCAGGGGGCTGGTCTGATCAAGTCACCGCAGACGATTTGCTATGAACTGCTTGAGGAAGCGAGGCGGTTGGCTAAAGGCATGAACGGGGATAAGGACCATAGCCAGGTTACTCTACGTATCAACCCCGATGTGGCTAAGGCATTGCGAGGTACCGAGCGTGATGTACTTGTGGAAATCGAAGACTATCTGGGACCGGTCGATATCACCAGTGATCCCGGAATCCATCAGGAACAGTTTGATTTCGCGTTGCTGTAGTTAGACGTTTTAACCACAAAGGCACGAAGACACTAAGACACGAATCTTGCAAAAAGCCTCTAACGATTTGTTTGGTTTGTGTCTTAGTGTTTTAGTGTCTTTGTGGATAATCTGGCTTTAGGATTTTAGGAAAGTCGAAATGGGCAAGCTAGGAAATCTTTGGAAGACCATGTTGGCGGGCGGGGCTGGCATGGCTGCATTAGCGGCAGTAAACGCAACGATTCGCAGGAATGCTCACGATCCTGATGACAGTGCCCTGGGAGGGCTAGCAAAACTCTTTCCGTGGAAACATGGAAAGATCTTTTACAAAGAAGCGGGCCTTAACAATCAGGGAGCACCAATCGTTTTCGTGCATGGCATTGGTGCCGGCGCTTCGAGTTTCATGTGGCGCAAGAACTTTGATGCGTTGAGCCGGAAATACCGGTGTTATGCAATCGACCTACTCGGCTTCGGTTTCTCCGACAAGCCTGCGGCTGCGCCTTATTCGGCGGATCTCTACATTGAGTTGATTTCTGATTTCATTCGCGAAGTTACCGGAGCTCCAGCAAATCTCGTAGCGAGTTCTTTAGGGGCGTCCTATGTTGTACGCGTTGCAGACGAACATCCTGAGCTGGTTAACGCTATGATTCTGAATGCGCCTGCCGGATACGATACCCTCAACGCACGGCCAGGAATGGCTGGTGCAGCCTTTTATGGATTGTTGCAGTCGCCTGTTCTCGGGACCTCTTTTTATAATGTCATGGCGAGTGAGCGAAGTATTCGCGACTATGCGCGCCGAACCCTGTTTTATGACTACCGGCGTGTTACCGATCGCTTAGTGGCAAACTTGTACGACACGAGTCATCAGCCCGGCGCCCAACACGCAGTCGCCGTATTCCTATCCGGCTATCTGAATGTCGATATGCGCGACGCTTTTGTGCGTTTGCAACAGCGCGTGGTTTTAGTATGGGGTAAGCAGGACCAAACTACACCCGTTGTAAAAGCCAACGCTCTGTTAAATCTCAACCCGAAAGCCGAATTGGAAGTATTTGATTACTGCAGAATGATGCCGGAGCAGGAGCATCCTGAGCTATTTAACGCACTCGTTGAGGAAACGTTTGCGCTGAAGTCTAAACAAAAGGGATCTGGCTTGTAACGGAAGAGCAAAGATTAATAGGAGAATAGGACCTATAAGACCTAGGACCAATAAATAGGTCCCATTGGTCTTATAGGTCCTATTTCTGAAAAGCCTAAGCCAATACCACTTCTTCCCGGTTGACGTGTTTGTAAAGAATATCTCGCTGTTGTGGTTCGAAGCCTGCTTCGCGAATTAGAAACTTCAGCATCGCCTCATCCGCGCAGTTGTTCGCTCCGGCCGCAGATACCACATTCTCCTCAATCATTATCGATCCCATATCGTTTGCACCGAAACGCAGGGCGACCTGGCCCAGGCGGAGACCCTGTGTAAGCCATGACGACTGGAAGTTTTCGATGTTGTCGAGGAAGAGTCGCGAGACGGCGAGCATCTTTAAGTAGTCGATGCCTGTAGGTTCGTCTTTAATGCGACGTCCCAGCGCAGTGTTTTCACGTTGAAACGTCCAGGGAATGAATGCAGTAAAACCGCCAGTCTCATCTTGCAGATCGCGGATTCGCGCCAAATGTCTCACGCGATGCTCAATCTTGTCTCCAATACCAAACATCATCGTAGCAGTTGATCGGAGTCCTACCCGATGAACCGCACGCATCACGTCAAGCCATTCGTCTGTCGTGCACTTCGTTGAAACACGCTTGCGCACTTCATCGTCAAGTATTTCCGCCCCACCTCCGGGAAGACTGTATAGACCGGCTGCTTTCAAACGCGACATGATCGTCTCATAGTCGAGCTTGGAAATCAGATGTATGTTGTGTATCTCCGGCGGAGAGAAGCAGTGAAGTTGGAATGATGGATACTTAGCTTTGAGCGAGCGTAGCAAATCTTCATACCACTCAATGCCAAAGTCAGGGTGCAGTCCACCCTGCATTAGAACTCCAGTACCGCCGAGCGCGATCGTCTCATCTATCTTGTTGCAGATCTCTTCGAACGTACGAACGTAAGTGTCTGGCGCTCCGGGGCGGCGATAGAAGGCACAAAACGTGCACACAACGTTACAAACATTCGTGTAATTAATATTGCGATCGATGATGTAGGTGACTGTGTTGCCTGGATGTCGCCTTGCACGGATTTGATCAGCTGCCGCGCCCATTGCGGCGACGTCATACGACTCCAGGAGTGTGGTGCACTCCTCGACCGACATTCGTTCACCAGACAGAACTCGATCCAGTATTGCCTGGGCTTTTGATGAGTTGCTCATAGATGCGATAGAAATACTAAGCGATGATTACAACGTTTTCAAAGGCTTCAACTGCGGTAGTAAGCCGTGTTTTGAAGCCAACTCGAAATATAGATTTAGACCCCGTTTTAGCTCATCATCGAGAGTGAAACAGATGTTGTTGTCGAGATAATCTCGTAACGACTCAGGCGATAAACCAAGGATCTTTACATATTGTTCGACAATCTCATTCTTCGCTTCAATACCTTCTTTACACGCTCCGGCAAAATCAACTTGCCTCGCGTGTTCAAGAGCGCCATTGGCTACTACCCACATAGCGAAAACGAATCCCAGGTCGGTATGGTTTCGCCACAGACGGGCCATGTCCCAAATATTCAAGCCGGTCCTCGGAAAAACCATCGCGGGATCACCGATCACTAAGGCCGCGTCGGATTTATCCAGCATTTCCTCAAGATTGGGGGAGTGAGTGGTCCAGGTTGGATCATGTTGCAGAAACTCTCGAAATATCACCTTCACGAGAGTTGCTGATGTGCGTGACGATTCGTCCAGGGAGACACTCTTGATTTCCGAAAGTTCGGACTTGCGGGATACCAGCACCACGCTGCGAACATCCCGTTTTGAGCCAACACATACATCGGGTATGAGCGAAATCTCTGGAATGCGTTGGTACTCGATAACCGGAACGAGGGCCACTTCGGCTTCTGAACGTGCCAGTAAATCGGCGCACCGAGCAGGAACTGCTTCAGTGAAGTCCACAAGATCACGCCTGGAGCCTTGTACAAAACTCCAGATTAAAGGTGCGCTGTTTAGATAACTGGATGCAGCGAGTTTTAAGGGTGGGTAATTGCCGGAACTAATGCGACTGACCTCTAAGGTTAAGCTTGATATCCAATGCGGATGCTAATGGATCATGCGTCCTGACTGCAAATTAACCGCAGATTAGTTCAGCAATAAGGAACAGCGGCAAAGCGACTGCAGGAAAACTTGACCACCAAGACACAAAAGCACAAAGACACGAACTGCTCAAACAAATGGAGGTTTGTGTCTTTGTGTCTTGGTGGTCAAGTTTCATGCAGTCGCTGCGCTCCTGTTCTGTATTGAGCCTGCTATAGTCTTATTCAGTCCGTATTTCAAATTATGACACTACCAAGTTCAGGCAAATTGACACGCTTCTTTTGTCGCCTCTACTATCGGCGCTGAGACATCAGCATGCCTATCTACGATATTACCGTTCCCCTAACGAACGAGATGCCCACCTACCCCGGCGATCCGGGAATCCAGATTGTCGATTGGTTCGCCCTCGAAAACGGTGATGCTGCAAATATGACTCACCTTAACTTTGGTGCCCATACCGGTACTCATATCGATGCTCCCGCGCACTTCATCGAAGGGGCCGCAAAGTCAGAATCGTTGTCTCTTGAGGTTTTAGTTGGCAAGGCCCAAGTCATTGAACTGCCGCCCTCCTGTCGCGCAATAACCAGAGCCATCGTCGAGGAACGGTGGGATACAAAGACAACTCGAATTTTGTTTAAGACTCGCAACTCGGCGTTTTGGAAGGATGATGGCCCACAATTTCGCCAGGATTTTACGTATCTTGAACTCGAAGCTGCCGAGTTTCTTGTTGCCAAGGGAGTGAAATTGGTCGGGATTGATTATCTTTCGATTGAACAGTTTGGTCAGAAAGAACACCCAACCCACATCGCACTTCTTTCAAAGGGTGTAGTTATTGTGGAAGGACTAAACCTCGCCGAGGTTTCTGCCGGCTACTACGAGTTGATCTGTTTGCCGTTACGGATCGGCAGTGGCAAAGGTGACGGCGCACCGGCTCGAGCTATCTTGCGAACCCCTTAACCAGAAATGTCACCAGCGAAAAGAGATAACCAAGGCTATCGCGAGCGCGTATATAAGATCGTGCGTCGCATTCCGTCAGGTCACGTGATGACTTACGGTCAGATTGCAGAAATATTAGGGCAGGGCTACACGCCAAGAACAGTTGGCTTTGTTATGCACAGCTCTCCGGACGGAACACCATGGCATCGGGTGCTAAATGCACAGGGTGCATGTTCTACTGGACACATCGTGTTGCCGCACGATAAACAACAGCGATTGTTAGAAAGCGAAGGCGTCGTGTTCGACAAGAATGGTCGGTGTGACCTGCAAACTTTTTTGTGGAAGCCGAAGTCCCGCGCAAAGCGACCGCCTAAAGTCACTTTGTACAAACGCAAATCAACTAAAACTGCTCGAGGAGGCAAGTGATGGGGTCCGACAACGTGCAAAGAGTACCTTATGCGGTAAGTCCACCACGTTATTCTGTTTCTCATCAAATGGTGACAACTGCCTTTGAAATTCCAAACTATCGCGTAGTGCAAAATCTCGGGGTGGTTCGCGGCATCATCGTTCGCTCTCGAAATCTCTTTGTTAACATTGGCGCTTCGCTGCAGACACTCGTCGGCGGCAACATTACACCGTGGACCAGGCTTTGCGAGCAAACACGCGCGGACGCTTTTGACATCATGATTCAACACGCGACGGAAGTGGGCGCGAACGCAGTTATTGGCGCGCGGTACGATACAACCGAGTTGTCGACTGGGGTGACCGAAGTACTCGCTTACGGTACGGCCGTGATAGTGGAGCCGAACAATCCAGGCGAGAACTATCGATCATGAATCTTGATCGGCTTTCAGAAGAGCAGCGAAAACGAATTGAAGCTGCGATCAAGAACATTCCATTTGCGACGCTCCTGGGCATCGAAGTTATCGCTGTTGAGCCGGGAGCGGCCACTATGGCGTTGCCGGTTCGTGAGAACCTGAAGCAGAACAATGGCGTGGTCCATGGTGGCGCGATTGCTGCATTGATCGATTCCGTTGGTGCTTTCGCTGTGATTCCTTTGTTAGCGCCCACCGAAACCGCCACCACGGTTGATCTCACAATTAGCTACATTCGACCATTGATTGAAGGCACGGCAATGGCTTCTGCAAGAGTTTTACGTGCGGGCTCTCGTATCATTGTGCTAAATGCCGAAGTTATGGACCAAGCAGGAAATCTTGCAGCAACCGGTCTGACAACTTATCTCCGACTCAAAAAACGCTAAGAAAAACTCATAGACACAGATCTGTTTGTCAATGTAAAATGTGTTTGGTCAGACGGTTTGACCGCCCAGTATTGAACCCGCAGACCTCCCGCCGGCGAGTGAATTATCTACTTGCGCCCCGGCAATCAGCCAGACAATGTACTCCCTCTTAGACTCCCTTCTGGCCCAACATCCGCGTCAACTCACTCCGATCAGGTGTGCGCCTTCTACCATTGCGCAACTCCATCGCTACTTCGAAGAGGTTGTCTTAGAGAACAATCTCGCCGCACTGGTGATTGAAAGTCTGCCCAAAGCTAAAGAACGTTCGGTTCGGGAAACCAGCCGGGTGAAGGAACTCGTTCAGGCCGCCAACAAAGTATTTCTCTTTGTGAGCACCGATGACGCGCTATCGCAGTTGATATTGACGCGAGGCAGGGATAGTCGCGAAGCAGTGGTATTTGAACAAAACGACGCGGCTATCTTTGAACACTTCGTGGTGATCGCGGATGCCGGATTCTCAGCATTGCTTGTCTCCACAACTGATCTGAATCAATCTAACCCCGATGCCGGAGGCCTTGTTGTTTGGACTTTTGAGCCCGATGTCGTTTACTCAGCGCTCGAGTATCTGATCGCACGGGTGACCCACGAGTACCCTGACCACGCCACATCATTTGCTAATGCAGTTTGCGTTTCGATGCCGAAGGCGACATCGGTCCATTTGACGCTTGGGGTAACCACCAAGCTGGCCCGATTGTTACAGGAGCAGGCAGAACGCGAAATTGCTGTTAACCGCATTGCAACGGCGATTCGAAATTCACTAGAGCTTGATAGTTTGTTGGCGACTGCTGTTCACGAAGTTGGCAGAGCACTTAATGTGAAAAGTTGCGCTGTGCAAGTCGAGGGCGAATTAGTCGGCGAAACAAAATCTAATTACTACTTCCGCTCAGGAGGCGCCACAGACGATGAGCTAGCCGCACTAGTCGCTGATGTGGAGCTAATCAGATCCTGTTTACCGCAATCACCTATGTCGTGGGTAATCGACGGAGACAAAACTCACGATACCGGCATCTGCGCGCAGGCGGCCGTCCCCTTGATTTACGAAGGTGCTTTTGTTGGTCTGTTGGTAGTTGAAACAGACGATGCAGATCGTGTTTGGGCAGACAATGAGTTGTTGTTATTGCATATAGTGGCAGATCAGCTAACCGTTGCTGTTAAGCAGGCCCATCTATTCTCACAACTACAGGTACAAGCTCTCACTGATGGTCTGACCGGTTGTTACAATCGGCGCGCCTTTGAGATGCAACTTGAAAGGGATTTACATCTCGCCACGCGAATGCGCCAGCCTTTGTCATTAATAATGATCGACTTAGATAACTTCAAAGACATCAACGACCGCTCCGGTCACGGAACGGGTGATATCGCACTGCAAACCGTAGCGGACAGTTTGAAGCAAGAGTTGCGAGCGGTCGATAGCGCTGCGAGATTTGGTGGAGATGAGTTCGCAATCATCCTGCCTCAGGCTAACGAATCGGGAGCGTTAATAGTTGCTGAGCGTTTACGAAAACGGATCTCTGCAACCAACATTCGCGGTTATGGAAAAGTAACAGCGTCGATCGGGTTGGCCAGCTTTCCAATACATGCAGCCTCAAGAGATCTTTTGGTTGTGGCTGCCGATCGAGCCTTATATGAGTCGAAACGCAAAGGACGCAATTGCATAAGCAGCGCCTTTGTCGAGGTTCATGACTTCGGCGATGAGGAACGGCAACCAGCTACAGTTTTCGTCAAACCCGCCTTGAACGAAAACTAAAATCCCCCACACGTCAGAGCTGTCAACCTCGCGAAGGCAAGAAACTTTAACCACTAAGCCTCAAAGACACGAAGTCACGAAGCAAAATTTGATGAGATGTTTATTTCTTTTTGTGTCTTGGTGTCTTTGAGTCTTCGTGGTTTAAGTTTTTCGTTCGAGTTTTTAAACAACCTGCGGTGTTGGGATCGTTCAAGTTCCAGCCAGACTCCATTTGTCGTCAACCCACCTGATCGCGCATCATAGCTCCCTGCAAAAAAATCGCTTTTGCGAGCGGGGGTTGTCGTATTCAGGGTATGGATGATTTAAAAAAATTCGCACGTTACTTTCGTCCATACAAGCTCTCCTTAATCATTGGTATTGCTTGCATTCTCGGAAGCGTTCTTTTTAGCGTCTATGTTCCACTAGTTGTTGGCCAGGCGATCGACGCAAATTGGACGAACCTCTCTGCTTCACGTCTTGCTGTGTCAGCGCTCAAAGTCCTGGGCGCCAGTGTTACAAGTGGTGTTTTCCTCTTCCTTCAGCGTCGCATACTGATCGGAATGTCGCGTAACGTCGAGTACGACTTGCGGAAAGACTTCTACGCTCACCTCGTAGATCAACCGCTCTCCTTTTTTCACAAACATCGAACCGGCGATCTCATGGCCCGCGCGACCAACGACTTGGCCGCGGTCCGACAACTCGCCGGGCCCATGATCATGTACACGTTGCAGACAGTGTTCGTGGTTGTTGCGGTGTTGCCACTAATGTTTCGCATCAACTGGTGGTTGACAATGCTTTTGTTTGTGACCATGCCATTGGTTTCGTTGACCGTAAAGTTTTTCGGTCAGCAAGTGCACACTCGGTTCGAGAAAATTCAGGAGTTTTTCGCGAACATTACGGCACGAGCTCAGGAAAACTTTACCGGAGTACGAGTTGTTCGCGCGTATGCCCAGGAGAACGCTGAGATTGCCGCGTTCAATGAACTGAATCGCCAGTATGCGGAGCGCAATCTGAGCCTGGTGCGTATCGACGCCATGATGCGGCCGTTAATGCAATTCCTAATTGGTGTTGGTTTTGTATTGATAATCTGGGCAGGCGTGCCTCTGGCAGTACGAGGTGAAATTACAGTTGGCGAATTTGCCGTTTTCAACATGTACCTGACGCGGCTCATTTGGCCGTTAATAGCTTTAGGGTACGTTGTCAATCTTTATCAGCGAGGCACTGCGAGTCTTAAACGACTAAACGCCATCTTTCAAATAAAGCCGGCGATCGCCGACAAGCCAGGTACTCAGGTCCAACCTCCAATCAAAGGCCGGATCGAATTTCGCGAACTCACTTTTAAGTATTCAAAATCCGACGAACCGGTTTTACAAGACATAAATCTCATCATTAAGGAAGGCCAGACGGTTGCCTTTGTTGGCAGAACAGGTAGCGGCAAGTCGACAATCACTAATCTGATCCCTCGCTTAATCGAGGCGCCAGACAACTGCCTGTTCATCGACGATATTCCAGTCAAGGAATATCCGCTGGCTCAATTGAGATCGAGCATCGGATATGTACCTCAAGAGACATTTCTTTTCAGCGATACCTTAAAAGGAAATATTGCTTTTGGGGTTCAGAAAGGCGATGAAAAAGAGATTGAGTGGGCGGCTGATGTCGCTGGCCTCTCGGAGGACGTGGCTGATTTCCCCGACAAATTTGATGCGCTGGTCGGTGAACGGGGGATCACGCTTTCCGGAGGACAGAAGCAGCGCACTGCTATCGCAAGAGCCGTCCTGCGTGCCCCCAAGATCCTGATCCTCGACGATGCGTTATCGTCAGTTGATACCTACACTGAAGAAAAAATCCTAAACCAGCTACGGGGCGTAATGCGCGATCGCACGAGTCTGATCGTGTCGCACCGAATTTCCACGGTTCAAGGTGCAGATGTGATCTGCGTGTTGGATGAAGGTCGCATCATTGAAAAGGGAACTCATGAAGAGTTATTGGCGCTTCGCGGGGAGTACGCTGATCTCTATGAACGACAACTCCTTGAAGAGGAGCTCGAGGCAATCTAAGTCTAAATGTCTACCGCGGTAAAACAATTTCACGAAGAAGAGGCCATAGGCAAGACCTATGACCTCCAGGTAGCGCGCCGTTTGTTGCGTTATCTAAAGCCCTATCTGCGTTTTTTGTTTCCTGCTCTCGTGTTGACGCTGGCTTTGAACTTGTTGGGTGTGCTCCAGCCAAAGTTCACCCAGTATGCGATCGATTGGTACATCATGCCGCGCAAGCTTGATGGCTTGCTGATAATCGTCGGCCTGTATTTTGGCGCCCAACTATTCAGATTTGTTTTCTCCTACTTTCAGTCGATCCTGCTTAACAGCGTCGGTCAATACGTGATGTTTGATATTCGCCGCGAGCTTTACGATAAGCTGCAGCATCAGGAGATTGCTTACTACGATCGAAATCCAGTGGGTCGCATCATGACCCGACTAACAACCGACGTCGACGCCTTGAACGAACTGTTTACTCAGGGAGTAACTGATTTGTTGGGCGATCTGGTCATGATCGTGGCAATCATTTCGATGATGTTATGGATGGACGTGAAACTCACGCTCGTTACTTTGTTAACCGTCCCCATGTTGTTTGCCGCAACGACGTGGTTTCGCAAAGGGGCCCGCAAAGGATACGACCTGGTGCGTACTCGTATCGCGCGCATTAACGCTTTTCTGCAGGAGCACTTCGCGGGAGCGCAAACCGTTCAGATATTCAACGCAGAGACCAAGTCGCTGCGTAAATTCGATGAGATAAACGACGACCACCGGCGGGCAAACATTGAAACTATCTTTTACTATGCTGTTTTCTTTCCCCTAGTTGATTTCATTGGTGCTGTAGGAATTGCTCTGATTATCGGGTATGGCGGTTATCGCGTAATGCAAAACACGACCGGCCACACAGTACTGACATTGGGAGCACTCGTCGCTTTCATTCAGTATTCCGGATTTCTGTTTCAGCCGATTCGCGATATCTCCGACAAGTACAACGTGCTGCAAGCGGCCGTGGTGGCGTCTCACCGTATTTTCCGAACCCTTGATCTACCCATCGCGATCTTGAATCCGGCTAGTCCGCGTAAAAAGGACCGTGCGATTGGTCGCATCGAGTTTCAGAATGTCTGGTTTGCTTATAAGGACGAGAATTGGGTGCTGAAGGATGTTTCTTTCACCGTTGAACCGGGACAATCAATCGCGTTGGTGGGCCATACCGGATCGGGAAAGACCACGATTACTAATTTGCTGATGCGTTTTTACGATATTCAACGTGGCCGGATTCTCCTGGATGGAATTGACATAAAAGAGTGGGACTTAAGAGCGTTGCGCGAGAACTTCGCGGTGGTCCTGCAGGAGGTCTTTCTATTTAGTGGAACTATTGCCGGAAATATTCGACTTGGCCGTGATGATATTTCCGAAGAGAGAATTGAATGGGCTGCCAGGGAAGTTCATGCTGATCGTTTTATCGAGCGTCTAAAAGGTGGCTATCTCGCAGAAGTCCGAGAGCGTGGGGCTGGTTTGTCAGTGGGCCAGAAGCAGCTGATTTCTTTTGCGCGTGCGCTGGCATTTGATCCAGCGTTATTAGTACTCGATGAGGCGACGAGTTCGATTGACACTGAGACTGAGCAACTGATTCAACGCGCAATTGAAAGAGTTATGCGCGACCGGACGTCGATAGTAGTGGCGCACCGGCTTTCCACGATTCAAAATGCGGACCGGATCATAGTCCTGCATCATGGCGAGGTTCGTGAGCAGGGTACTCACCAGGAACTGCTGGGCCAGCGTGGGTTTTATTGGAAGCTGTACAGGCTTCAGTATGCTGATAGATCGGTTGACGAAGCAGTACTGGCCACCGATGAACACAGATAGAACGGATCAGAACCAAAAAGTGGTTTTTATTTCAGGCTTCTTCCGTGGGACGACGACAAGCTAAGAACCTCTTGCGAAAATCAACTCAGACACCATCGGGCTTTAGCCGCATGGAGTTTCAATTTCTTCGCTACGGGTAATGGGCCAAAACTCATAAGACACCATGTGGTGTCTTCTAAATATGTTGGTTCGAGTAGTAGCGAAGAAATTGAAGCTCCCTGCGGCTAAAGCCCGAAGGTGTCTGAGTTGATCTTCGGCAAGGGACTCTTCAGTTTGTCGGATATTACGCCGCAGGCTTTTTGAACCGCTTCTCTTCAAGCGGAACGTTAAGTTTAATCTCCGTAATTTTTCGCAGGACGCTGTAGGTCGGCTCTACAACTGAGACGCGAATCGTGAACGGCAACTTCATGCCTTCAACCTCACGATAATCGGAAAACTCTACCTGTTCGGGAATTGTTCCAATCAAAGTAGTAATTGAGCTTGATCGGCGGAGGAGAAAACCAGTTTCGGCGTCGAAGACGAGCGTCTCGCGTTTTCCCGCCGCAGTCGTTGCCCTGACAACATAGACGTCGCGCCCGTCAATCTTTTGCTTGCCACCATAGGTTAGCCTGCTGAACTGATCCTTCAGTTTGATGTCCTTATAAAGATCCGGATAGCGCCGAAGGTAATAGATTTCAGAATCCGCGAGATCCCTGACACCTCCATCACTCTTTTCCCAGCCTTTGGAACCATCAAATCCTCGTTCAATAACTCCGGCGGGCGTCTGCAAAATAGCCAGCACTGAATCGGTCCCCGATTGATTTAATTCGTAACCGATTTCGTTTCCGTTGAAAGCGACAAGCGTTCCTTTCATGACGCGCGATTTCAACTTGTCTATTGCCGCTTGGCCACCAATCGCCTGGTAATACTTCTCCAGGATTTGCTCTGCAGTCGGCGCCGGCGCTGGCGACCCGCTTGGGCTTGGTGCGGCTGCGGGGCGGGGCTCAGGTGTTGGTAAGGGCAAAGCTAACGTGTGCGCGACTGACGTTCTGCCCCGGTGACACGTGTAGCAACTTACCTCTGGATTGCCGTGAAAATTGTTTTTGTTAATGCCGGTCACCATCGTGATCATTTCGCGCGCCGACTTCTTTTCACCTTTTTCATCCGACGCATAGTCCCAGTTCCCGTCTTTGTTTACGTGACAGTAATTGCAGCGTACGCCAAGGGAGGACGCCATGAAATTCATTACGGGTACCAATTGTGATTCTGGTAAGCCCTTGAGCACCTGGATATTTTTATGATTTTGCTCAACCGTAGGTTCGACGGGTGTGGATGATTGTGTCGAACTAGTTGGATTCTGAGCCGATGACTGAGCTGTGGCAACAACGAGTGCGGTAGCAATCGCCAGCAATATCAGAATAACTCCATAAAGCTTACGATAATGATCTTTCATTTGTGGGCTCCTCAGCTTGATAGAAGGTAACGGCGGTGAGCATAACAGGTTGGTGGTGAGGGCCGTCAAATGAAGGACGTAACCTTATTGGTGTTAGTTCGTGTCGTTTCGTGGATCGTTCCTTAACCGCGACAGAGGATCCACGAAATCACACGTACCCACACGAACAAAGAACTGAATCTAATCCGAGTTGTTCGCAGGGCGAAACGATTTAACGCGATCAGTTTGAATTAATTCGCGGCCGTTTTCAGCGGAGTTGTAGTTCCCAACTTGAGTGGCACCAGTGACTCAAATGATTTGTAAATCTGCAAGTACATTTGAGTTTCACGCGGGATTAAGTTTTTCCAGTTTTCTCCACCTCGCCTGATGTAACCGGGCAGTTTTGCGGCGTTGGAATTGTAACCAGCGGCGAGGAGTTCACTTGGGGTGGCGATCTTCGACTCCAGGGCAAGCCTGATGTCTTCGTTAGCAGTCATTTCGTTCCACGTGTCCTGCATGTAGAGCAACATCGCCTGCAAGGCATTGCCGTGGTTGCGCATCGCCGTAACGAAATCAGGAATCAAACCGGCTCCTGGATGGCGTTGACGTTCGAGGTTGTAAGCCCACGGGATCATTTGCACCATGCCGCCAGCGCCAGCAGTGCTGACGGAGTAACGATAAGTATCGAGTTCATTCAACGCGTAAAGCGAGTAGATCTCTTCATAGAGAGCAAGGCGGTTTTCTGCGCGGAAGCGCTCATGATCAATGTGTTCGACAAGGCACAGTCGCTCAGCAACGTTAACGATGTCTGGCGAGATTGCGACCCCGCGGTCTTTTAGACGCCTGACTGCGAGATCCATCATGTTTCGTACATACGATTGACCTGACCTAACCAGGTCCTTAGATAACAGCGCTGGATGAGCTGAAGTGTAGTACGCCATCTCGCGAAATAGCCCATTTCGCTCAATTGGATACTCAACTAACAAGGGAGCGAGCTCGTGTCGCTCGGGAGTGTTTATCGTCAATGCCGTGTTGACGCCATTAGCGCGCAGCACTCGTATAGTCAAAGGAACCCCTAGAGAGCTCGTTATCGTTACTTCTGCGCCTTTGGTAAGAAATGTTTCCTTCGAAAGTGTGACGAGATGAGTCCGGGACGTTTGACGATCCAGCGCCGCAATCGTGACAAACTCGATCGACGGTGTCGTCATTGCCGTTGCCATCGGCCGGGATTTGAGTAGTCGTTTTCCCTCAGTAATTCGACTTTGGATAACCGGCGGAGTCAGTAGAAAGGGCAGCGCTGAACCAGATTTGGTGCCAGCGGTGCTTATTTCTGTGGTGACCGGAGAGGGCAAGATCACCGTGGGCTCTGGTGACTTGTTCGTCTGCTCGCTGGACTGCGCGACAGTTCGGGGACGCGATTCCGCGTTACTAGTCTGAGCGCTAACCGGCGTATTAGAAACAATAAGAGCGACAACAAAAAGCGCAATAGGGGAAAATCTTCTCATATTATTCAGGAGAGATTAGGTCAAAATATCTTACCGGGGGGCGGTAAGTTGTGACTTAGATTCTCCCATTGTGCGCAAAGTTGTCAATCAGTTTCTTAAAGATTCAATCTACGGCAAACCCGATATTCACGACCGCGGTAATATCCTTGTCGATCGAGGTCGTGTCATTCATACCTGAATCAGACACGTCGTTTGAGCTTGCAGGGGTAATTTGCAGGACTCCCATTCTGGCCGAGCGCACACTGCCGACCTTATCGCCAGTGCTGTTCGCGATTTGAATTGCTCGCTCCTTAGCGTCCTTTGCAGCTTCAGCTAACATTTGAATTTTCAAGGTGCCAAGCTGGGTGTAGTAGTACTCGGGAGCCATGGATTCAATGAGAATCCCCTGGTTGATTAACTCGGTGGCTTCGCGAGCAATCTTCGCGATTTTGTCGACTTCGTTTGAGTTGACTTCTAATTCCTGACGTAGCGAGTAACCCGAGATTTCAGAGGTCTCCACTCCATCACTGGAACGGCCGTGTAACGTCTGACTGGAGATCGACGAAACGGTAATTTGGTTTTCAGCAATGCCTTTGCTGATTAGATACTGTTTAACCTTGGGAACTGCTTCTGAAAGCGAGCGATAGGCGTCTTGTAGTCCGGACGATTGATATGAAATTGCTGATCGCCACTTGACGTAGTCAGACTTAATACCGCGCTTAGCCGAACCGGTGACGGTAATGGTTTGATCGCCCCGCTTACCTTTCACAAAGAACCAGCCGCCGATGGTGGTCGCGATGATTATGGCCACGCCAAGGGCAATGCCGGGCATGAATGTTCCTGATCGTTCGTCGCTCATTTTGAGATAGAGGCTCCTTTCGATAGCAAATCGTTCCGCAACATACACGCTTGGTCGTTTTGCCTCAACAGTATTTACCGCAAGGAGTCACTGGGCCAACCCACAGGGCCAACCCACCGGGCCAACCCATCTGGCTGGTACTTTGTACTTTGAGCTTTGTACTTAGTTCTTTGAGCTTCATCATTCGTACATAAAAGTTTCAAGCCCAAAGGGCGAAGCTCAAAGTACTAAGCTCAAAGTACCTGGATTAGGACATCGCTTTCTGGCTCTGTATACTTCGGCTTACTACCAACCTGTGTTGATGTCACAAACCGAAAAGGGAGATCAAGGTATGCTTCGTACCAGTTTCGTTATCGTTTGTTTCATGGCAACGGTCGTAGTTAGCGCAATCGTTATCAATCATGACGTCAGCGCACAGAGTTCCACCCCAGGCGAAGCGCAGCAGATGATGAAAAAGTATACGTACCCGGCAGCCAGAAAAGGCGATCAGCTTGACGATTACCATGGACTCAAAGTCGCCGACCCTTATCGCTGGCTTGAAGACCTCGATTCGGAAGAAACAAGTAACTGGGTTGAAGCTGAAAACAAGCTGAGCTTCAGTTTCCTCGAGGCTGTCCCGCAGCGTGGTGCGATAAAAGATCGACTAACCA
>JBKPQV010000327.1:0-9840 GCA_046734235.1 Acidobacteriota bacterium | reverse complement strand
GGATATTTGCTTCGGACTTGGACTTGCCTGCCTTCCCCTGGTCGTACAAAGTCTGCAACAACGAGGCGGCTTGGGACTGATCTTCTGGGTGCTCGGCTCAGGTGCAATCCTTTTGTTATTGGTGGTTGTTTCAACCAGGTTCCCAGGTCCGCTACACGCCGAGTCGTTAAGCATTAGTGAAGCAAGCAGTCTTTTCCGTAATCCATCATTCTTGCTGTTGGCGCTCGCACTATTTATGTATGTTGGTGCTGAAGTATCGGTTGGCAAATGGGTAGTAACCTTCATGGAACGCGACGCACGTATCCTTGCGAGCCAGGGACTCAATGCAGCTCATCTCGAAGCTTTAGGGCGAATGTCGCCCGACTCGTTAAATACTTTTTTTGAACGTGATCCTCTTGGTTATGCCGTAGCAAGTTATGCGCTCAGAACTTTGACGCTCTTCGCGATGGCTTTGCTTGTAGGACGCCTTGTGTCCAGTTTTATTCTTGGTGTCTTGCGCGTGAACGGTGTTCTATTAATGACGGCGGGCTCGCTGCTAACTGCCATCTCGTTACTCATCGCTTTCACGGCGAGTTCCGCCGAGACAGTTCGTCTGGGGCTGATGGCTGCGGGATTCGGCATGGGCCCAATCTTTCCAACTTCTGTCGGCCTTGCATCACTTATGATGCCGAGGATGGCTGGTACCGCGATGAGTACAGTGATGGGTGTTGGATTTGCAGGCTTGCTCGTCATTCCTCCAGCGGTTGGTTACCTCTCGAGCGCAGTCGGTGGAACAACTGGAGACGTTCGGACGGGATTGATAGTGGTGATTGCGGCCTCAGTTGTTATGCTCGTACTTCACGTGTTCCTGAGTCTTCGCGAGCGTAAACTCGCTCGCGACGTCTAAGCTAACCCGATTCTAAAATCCCAACATCAAGGTTTGGCGGGCTCTTGCGCGAAAAGCAAGAATCCCCCACACGGCAGTGTGGGGATCGTTCAAGTCCTTTCTACAAGCGTCACTCGAGCAGGCGGGTTTCGAATCCCCCAACACGGCAGTGTGGGGATCGTTCAAGTCCCTACTATTTATTAGAGCGCTTGAGAAGGAGTTCAGACAGAGTAACGCGAAATTCAAGTAGGTGGAAATCTTTAAGTCCAGAAAACATTTTAGGGTCAGTTCGGAATAAATAGTGTGGACTTTAACGATCCCCACACTGCCGTGTGGGGGATTCGGAACTCAGCAATGGACACGTCTCTGTAGAAAGGACTTGAACCATCCACCCACTCGTGGGTGGGATTTTCGCTTTTTGCTCAAAGCGATTTTTCTCTGAAGAACCCTGCGTTTTTCAAGGCTTTGCGGCAATCAGGTACAGATGGTGCGCGGTGGCCAGATAAAGGGCATCGCCTACCAGTGCCGGTCGCGAGTAAAGTGAGGAGTCCATCTCGATCTGCGCCAGCAATTCTTTTCGCCGTCCGGCACGAAGAACAGTCATAGAGCCTCCGACATTCCCTACGTAGAGCCTATCGCCTGTCAACAGGAGACAGCCCCAGATAGCATCCATTGTGTCGTACTTCCAAATGGTGGCGCCCGTTGCTGCGTCCAGACAATGGATGATTCCGCTCAAATCCCCAACGTATAGAAGCCCATCTTTAACTATGGGTGTTCCCACAACGCGGCCAACGTCACGAGAAGTCCAAAGAACGTTACTCTTACTAATATCGCCTCGACCGTTGGGACTGATCGCATGAATCAAAGAAGGGCCATCACCGTGCGTAGGATCCTGGCCCATCGCAATGAACACTCGGCCGTCGGCAAAGACCGGTGCTGCAATGATGGAGCTGCGCGACATCACGCCGGGCCTTGGCAGCCAGCGAGCGTCTTTCGGGTTTCCGTCAAATCTCCAGAGTTCGAGACCAGTCGCGGCGTCGTAGGCTCGCAACCAGCCATCTCCGCCGCCGAAGAGAATCTGTGTGCGACCGTTTATGTTTGCAGCTACTGGGCTGGACCACTGGCCGTGCAGCACCTGCTCGCCTGCGCCGATAGCACGCCACTCCACATCACCAGAGTTTTTGTTTACTGCAATCAAACTCGGAGCACGCGGTGATGGGACAAGTGTGTGGCCTTCATTCTGTCCATTGGAAGTACTGACCAGGAGCAGATCGCCTACCGGTAACACTTCGCTGTTGCAGGACTCATGCGGAAAGACAGCCAGCCGGGCGGGCATATCCAACTCCCAAACAATGCCGGCCGCAGCGTGGTCACGGGAAACCTCTTCCCGATAGCCACCAGAGTTCGTTCCATCGCGAAACCCATTTAGGTCTAGACAACGGAGTTGGCAATCGGCTGTGACATAGTACAAACGGTTCCCTTCCACGTAAGGTGCACTGGTTGTCGAGGGTAATAGAAACTCTCTGAGGCCTCGATTAACACGCGGTGCTACATCCTGCCAAAGGAACTTGCCATCTTTGGCTCGAAAGGCCATGAGCACACCGCTCTCTTCCTTGAGCGTGGGATTCAATTTCCTGGCATTATCGGTACCAACATAGACCGAATCGCCGACAACTACAGGACGGCCGTACGTTTCGTTTCCTAACTCGACACTCCAAACAATATTTCGCCCGGTATTCAGATCCCAATCAAGCGGAGGATTGCCCGTTTGAGCAACCAGCGTCTGCGATTGAAGCGCGACAGATGGTACTGGCAACGGCGTTGAAACAACCGGCTTTTCAGATTCGATGCCGGCGATTCGATTACTGGCCCACTCAGCTTCGTCACGCAGCGCGGGATCGTTTGAGGCGGCCTTGAGAGGTTCACTTGCAGCCATTGCATTTGGTCCAATACTTCCCAACGCCCGCGCAGCACAGATTCGCACGTAGAGAAATTCATCCTTCAGAGCTTTGATCAACTGTGGCACTGCTGTGTGTGCTGCTGGGCCTAAGCTTGCAAGAGCCTCCCCCGCCGCCCATCGGACGCCGGGGATCGGATCGCTTAACGCCTTGGCAAGGTCGTCAGTCGCCGCACTCGCTTTTGGACCAATGGACGCCAAGGCCTCTGCCGCGTAAATACGGACATGAGGTTCGTAGTGCGATAGTGCTTTGACGAGAGCGGGCACGGAAGGACTCGCCTTCTCGCGCAAAGCTCCAAGTGCGCGTGCTGAATCTGCTGCAACCCACGACTCCTTATCTCTTAATGCTCTTCTAAGGGCTGGTTGAATCGTTTGTGTATCAGGCGCGAGATCAATCAATGCATCAGCTGCGTTTTCCCGAAAGACAGACTGCTGGTGGCGAAGTAGTTCGACCAGGAGAGGAATCGCGGGTGGACCAATACGCCGAATGATTTCAAAAGTCCTCTCATGCAAATCTCCATCCTCGGTGTTAAGCAGTCGTCGCAGTAAAGGCAGCGAGCGTCCCGCACATTGGACCAGAGCGGCTTCGGCGCTTGCCCGCACCTTGGGATCGTTGGACATGAGTCGATCCGCCCAGTCACGCACAGAGTTCGTGGAAATATTCGACCTTACTTGACGAGATTTACCAACAGGGCGTGGAGATTGCGCGAGGAGTGTTATCGATAGGGTACAAAGTAGTGCGCAGAAACATAAGTGTCGCATGATCGCAGCAAACAAACGCAAAGAAGCAGGACGATTGAAGGTCACTAATTGGAGCAACAACCGACGACCGGTGCGGCAACATTATAACTGGGCTTAGGGTTAAGAAACCTGCAAGAAATACTAGGCGGCGTATGCTTCAGTTTGTCGGAATGAATGAGGGACCTGGACAATTACGCCCGACAAGCTGAAGCATATCGAACACCTTACCAATCAAGCTTTTGTAGCGACTACTTCGAGATACTCGGACGCAACTTCCGTGGAGCCGTCGGTTGCCCGGTTGTGTTGTGTCCAGAGGGCTTCCAGGTCGCGACGTAATGCGGCTTGTCCAGTTTCGTCAAGAGCGCCAAAGGCTTTTTGGGTTGGACCATAATAGTTGCGAAAATGCTCGACTACATCAACCGGTGGAAATGGATACCTGAAAATTGCATGCTGGGAATTTGTCTCTAGGTTTGAGACTGCAGCTCCAAAACGCTCGCGCACCTTGTCTTCAACGCCCCAGAGAACTGGTGAAGGCATGCCTGGAGGTGGAGGAACATGCGCGCCAGTAGTCTTGAACATCTGACCGACGAATCCAGCCGGTGTCCAGTTCGCCATCGCGATTCGGCCACCGGGTTTGCAAACGCGTAACAGTTCAGAAGCGACCAGTTCGGGGCGAGGAGCAAACATCGCACCAAACATACTCGCCACCACATCAAAGCTGTTGTCGTCATATTGAAGTGCTTCTGCGTCGCCTTCGGCGAATTGCGCTTCAACGCCTGCGGCTTTTGCTCGTTCTGCTGCTTGGCGGACCATCTCGGGGGCGAGGTCCATGCCAGTTACGGTTGCGCCGAGTTGCGCGGCTGGGATCGCCATGTTGCCGTCGCCGCAAGCGACGTCGAGAAATGATGTGCCTGGTCCAACGTTAAGGCGCTTGACGAATTCAGCTGCGCTTTCGGTGTAGGCTTTAGCGATTTGTGAAAAGTCGCCGGCAGTCCAGACGCCGCGTAGTTTTGATTTTAGGGTTTCTAGTTCTGGTGTCATATAGTTCTCCTGTTCTGTCTCTATACACTAACGCGCAAAACTCGCGACTTTTGTCTTCCATTTTTAGCCTCGCCGTGACAAAGCGGTGCCGGGCCACCGCCCTCAAAGGAGGTCAAATTACCTCGGCGAGTTCGAGTAGATTGCCCCAGGGATCGGCGAAGAATGCAAGACGACGGCTGATCTCTGGAAGTTCGAAAGCTTCCTTAATTATCTTCACATCACGTCGCTTAAGTTCCGCTAGTGTCTTATCGACACTTTCAACCATAAAACACAAATGATGAAAACCCGCTAGTTCGAGACTGCTCTCGAGGTCCGTGTAAGGACGCTCGGGAATCGGGTCTGCGCCGCCTATCAGTTCGACCAGAAAAGAATCGTCTGTTGGTGCGGCAACGTAAGCAAGCTCAAGTGGTCCAAAGGTCCATTCAACCACAAGACGAAAGTCGAGTTTCTCAATGTACCAGCGCTTCGCTTCATTGAGATCAGGAACCCGAATGGCAACGTGATTGCCCTTCATTGAAGCGAATGGGCTGGAGAAATTTGTTTTGGGAATTGAAAAGGTCATCTTCTTAATATTCCGCAATTGCGTCGTCGGGATAGCAGTACAACCAACGCTCGCCAATTTCAGCTGAGGCAATCACCGGATGACCTGTGGCGTTGGCGTGTTTCGTCGCGTGTTTGTTCGGAGAAGTGTCGCAACAAAGAGTCGCATTACATTCCTGACAGGTGCGCAGGTGTACCCAACGGGCACCAATCTTCACACACTCATCGCAAACCCTTTTGCGAGGGTGCTTGATTTCTGTCAGCGCATCGATGTGTGCGCAAGTCGATTCAGGCATTGATATTCCTTTCCGGTATGGTGAAAGAATACTGATTTCGGAGCGATTGGACAAAAGGCGCTTGCTCTGCTGCCAAGTAAACAACCAAATGAAACTTTCGTCTCTGCGTCTCGGCGTTCTCAGCGCCTAAGCGTTGAAATGCTTACCCGATCTTAGCAAGCCCGTTTTCAGAAGCCGCTCGTCTTGTAAGCTGCAAGGTGGGCATTTCTCGGCGCATTACCTACGGCGATCAACGGAATAGTTGTGTTACTCGGAACACTGTCCGGGATTAGCCTTGCCACGTCGCTGGGCCGAACACCTGCATACGCCGTTGGACTCCTGGGAACAGTTGCCATGGTCGTTGCAGGAATTCATGCACGTCGCCAATTGCTAAGCCTGCGAGAAAGTGATCGGAGCGAAGGGCAACAAGCTTCGATTTGAGATCCCCTCCCCCACCTTTGACTTTGTTTAGATTTTTGCTCTAAGGGTCAGTCTGGAATGAGATTGCGCGGAAGGCTTCCGAACTTCTAACTTTCCCTTAACGCCTAAACACCGGCGCCAGTGTTCCAGAAAAATACGCCTGACCTTCCTGCGTACAGCTAAAGGGGCAAAATCCCTCAAAAAGCCTCCCATGTCTTCTGGCTTGTGCTTTGCTTAGTCAGAACGAACCGTTCGAAGTCGTAATGGATCAAGGAGGGCAAATGAAGGACGAACAAGTACGAGAACTACTGTATCAGGCGCTGGAAACTGAACTCGGGGGAGTTGAAGTCTACACTACAGCACTCCGCTGCGTGGAGAATGACGATCTCAGAGAAGAGTGGGAAGAGTATCTCGAACAGACCAAAAATCATGTCGAGATTGTGAAAGGCGTCTTAAACAAACTTGGGTTGGATCCAAATCAAGAAACACCAGGTCGAAAAGTTGTCAGGAATATTGGCGAGGCTTTGGTGGAATCAATGGAGATGGCTCTAGAGGAAGGTCAACCAGGGGCAGCACAATTGGTGGCCACAGAGGCAGTGGTGCTGGCAGAAACCAAGGATCATCATAATTGGCACTTGCTAGGTGAAGTCGCCAAGAAAGCTAAAGGCGAGGTTGCCAGGACGATAAAGGAAGCACACGAACAAGTTGAAGATGAAGAAGACGAACACCTTTATCACACAAAGGGTTGGTCTAGAGAACTCTGGATTGAGTCGTTGGGAATGAAAGCCGTTCTACCGCCACCCGAGGAGGTTAAGGACGTGAAAACAGCGATTGGTGCAGCTCGAGCTGAACAAAGCCGGGGGCAGGCCCACTAAACAGGCCCACTAAATAGGACGCGTTGTTCTTTGATTGGCGCCCGTTGTCTCTGATTCGCGCGCATCGGGGCAGTAGCCCCGGGGCAGTAGCCCGACTGTCAAGGGAGGGCTCAGCTCAAGCCGTTAGCCCTCCTTGACAGTCGGGCTACTGCCCCGGGCTACTGCCCGTTCTCACTGCCCCGCGACACAGGGACACAGATGCGCCTCAGCGACTATTCAAAACCACTTGCGTCCCGCGCAACCCATCCGATTCAGCCCTCAATCGAATTTGACCCGGCTTACCTTTTCTCGACCTGACAACCACAAGCGCCATCCCGTTATAAGCATTTCTTTGAGGCGATTGGAACGACTCAAGACTTGTGGCGTCGCCGTTGTCGACGGCAACGATTTCACCAGGTCCATTCAACACAAAACGCAATCGATTCTTGGAACGAGGAACCAGCAAACCGGCTCTGTCGTTTAACTTCACCGTAATGAATGACAAGTCTTGGCCATCTGCTCTAAGGTTGGCACGATCCGCAGCTAACGAAATTTGTGAAACAGCTCCAGTTGTCTTCATTACATCTTCGGCCCAGCGTTTCCCATTTTTATACGCAACGACTCTAAGTACTCCGGGTTCATACTTCACATCATCCCAACGCAGGCGATATTGATATTGCTCTTTCTTCTTCCGACCGAGAGATTTCCCATTTAGAAACAACTCCGCTTCGTCACCGGATGTGTAAACATGAACCGGAGTTAAAAGCCCAACACGTTCCGGCCAATTCCAATGCGGCAGGATGTGGGCCATTGGTAATTCGGGCCGCCAACGTGCCTGGTAAATGTAAAATCGATCCTTCTTGAAGCCACAGAGATCGACAATACCAAAGTAGGAACTGCGTGAAGGAACTCTAATATGCCCGAGTTGCTTTAACTCGTTCATCATCCGCTCCTTCACCGATGAATCTGTGAATTCAAGCGCCGTCGTTGAATCCCTATCATAGGGCGTCGGCTCCCCCAGGTAGTCGAAGCCAGTCCAAACAAACTCCCCGCCAACAGATGGATTCATGTCCTGAGCTTCAAACTCTTTGTCTGGCGGCCAGGCCCAGCGCGGCGCGTAGAGATCGTAGGAACTAACCTGGAAATCAGCCCGGCCCTTGCTCTTATCTTCATCAACAGGAAAATAGTAATCTCCTCGCGAACTGACCGTCGAAGCCGTTTCATTTCCAAATAGCGGCATCGTCGGATTGGCTTCGCGGAACTTCGCATAATCCGCATACTGATAGTTATAACCAAAGACGTCGACGCTCTTCTGAAAGCCGTTGTAACCGGAGTTGCGATTATTGGCGGCAGCGGTCGTCGGGCGGGTGGGATCCTCTTCGTGAACAATCTTCGTCAATGATGCTGCCAATGCGTGACCTTCTGCATTTCCCTGCTCACCGATCTCGTTTCCAATCGACCAGAGAATAACGGAAGGATGATTACGATCCCGTCGGATTTGCGCGCGTAAGTCCTTTTCATGCCAATCGTCGAAGATAAGGTGATAGTCATTCTTCTTTTTGCCTCTTCGCCACGCGTCAAATGCTTCATCCATCACTACAAAACCCATGCGATCGGCAAGTTCAAGAAGTTCTGGAGTGGGCGGATTATGACTCGTGCGAATCGCGTTCACCCCCATCTCTTTCATGATCTCGAGTTGCCGTTCCAACGCACGCCGGTTGACGGCTGAACCCAGGGCGCCGAGATCATGGTGATTGCAAACACCTTTTAGATAAACGTGTTCTCCGTTTAGATAAAATCCTTTCTTCTCATCAAACTTGATTGTTCTAAAGCCAAAAATCGTTTCGTACTCATCAATCACCCGGCCATTTTGTTCAATGGTGGCAACTACCGAATAAAGGTTTCTGGACATCAAGCTCCATAACTTTGGTCGTGGAACATTTGCGACCAGGGCAACGGTTTGATTACCGCCGGCGGGAATATTGAGATCGTTGATGCCATCGTTAAGAGCTGGACCAAGCCTTCTTCCATTTGCGCCCAGTGCATAGATCCGCATTAACACTTTGGCGATTGCTGTCGAAGCTGTGTCGTTGTTGACAGTCACTTTTAGATCGACGGTACCGGCAGTAGAACTGATGTTGGGTGTTGTAACGTATGTACCCCAATGCGCAACATGAAGAGGTGCAGTCTTTACCAGCCACACATTCCTGTAGAGGCCGCCACCTGGATACCAACGCGATGATTCCGGAGGGTTGTCGAGCCGGATAGCAATGACATTTTCGGATCCAAACTTGATGTAAGGCGTGAGGTCTAACTCGTAAGATGCGTAACCGTACGGCCAGCCACCAACATACTGGCCATTCAACCAAACAGTTGAATATGCCATTGCGCCGTCGAGTTGCAGAAACAGTTGCTTCCCTTTGTCAGCAATGGCGATAGGAAAGTGTTTTCTGTACCAGCCCACGGCCGCCCACGGAAGCTTCGCGGTTTCACCCGGAAGCTGCTGAACAAACGGCCCTTCAATTCCCCAATCGTGTGGGAGTGTTAACTTGCGCCACCCGCTGTCGTTGTACCAGGCGTTGGTGTAAGAGACATCGTTACCGAGTGCGCCTTGTGGTCGAGTTCTCTTGACGCCATCTCTGACAAATTCATTTCCGGTAGCCCTCACCCAGTCTTTGATTTTGTCGTAGCTGAGTTTGTCGGCAATACCTTCGGGATCGCCTTTTTGAAATAGCCAGGAGTCATTGAAGGAGATTCGTTCCCGTGTTTGGGAGTAGGCAGCTGAGAACAAGAGGAGTATTAGTGCAATGAGCACTGGGAGACGCATGTTCTGAGTCATGTTAAGTTGACCTTCCTACCGTGCTTAAGTCCAATGTGTGTGGCTCAAGAGGTCGGTACCACCCGCTACCGCGAGGGTGGTACCGACCTTTTGAGCCACAACTATTTGATCTTCAGTTCAAATTAGGCGTGTCGGTTGATCGGTTCGCCTGCACAGACGTGCCAATGCAAATGTTTCGAATCCTGATAGTTTCCCAGGTTAGTCAAGATTCTACAGGCACCATGCTCAGCAACTATATCTTTGGCAACTTCGCGAACGACGGCGATCAACTCCAACAGCAAAGGTTCATCGCCGTCTTCCAGAGTCAA
>JBKPQV010000326.1:0-7282 GCA_046734235.1 Acidobacteriota bacterium | reverse complement strand
GCACGTAATGATGGTAAGTTTGGTCTTGGCGATCCCGAGGCTCCAGATTGGATTGCTTTTGAATCGATAATCAACGGGCAGGCGATGAGGCTTAATCTTTCTGGCGTGATATTCCGTCGCACCAATACTCCCTAGTTGGGGTCATTTGATCTGGTAACTCCAGACAATATCGTCGCACCCGACGAGAATCGCTTGCTGAGTGCCATTGGCCATGATTGGTATCGTGGCAACGGCAGAACATTTTTCTGGAAGAACTTCCTGGTACATCAGTGTGCCATTTGAATCGAATACGTCGAAAACTGCTCGATCGATTCCGGCGAAATTGCTGATCACCGCGAGAAATTCAGCGTTGTCTTGAGTTATTTTTACGAACTTACCTTCAGATTTGTAGACCGATGTTCCGTATGTTTTCTCGTCATCAATAGTATGGTGCACAGTGTCGTCAAACTCGCTCAGAGGGGCCTTGATTTTGGTGACTACTTCCCCTTTGAGATTAAGTAATAACAGGTCGCCTTCATAGAAAATCAGCAATAATGGTTGTTTGTCGGAGGGCCTTTTCAACAGCGAGAAGTCTCCGAGGTAACCGATAAAGTCTGGTAGCGAGTTCTTGTTGGTCACTTCTCCAGTTTTGTCTCGGAAAGTCATCATGCTGCTCAGCGAAATGATCTCGTTCGCTCCATCACCGTCGTAATCGACCACTTCGATCTGTGAATCTGAATATTCATCATCGCGTCGCGCTAGCTGCCTTCCCGCTTTATCAAAGACACGAATACCCTCCCAACTAACAACGATCTCTGCGACACCATCACCATTCAAGTCGCCTACGGTGACATTGCTTAAGAACCCTTCTTCTTCTTTGCGTTCTTCAGACCGCCAGAGTCGTTTTCCCTGGTGATCCCAAAGTGCTGCTCCATCGAGACTACCGCGCGCTAAGAATTCACACTTGCCATCGCTTTCGAGATCCACAATTTCAGTGGCGCCTAATATCATTACCTCCTTAGCCAATGGATCAGATTTGTCGTCGCTGAGTTGGAACAACACTTTTTTCTTTTTCTTCCCATTTAGATCTACCCAGAAAGCACCCTCACTTC
Source organism: Acidobacteriota bacterium (assembly GCA_046734235.1). Taxonomy (GTDB): domain Bacteria; phylum Acidobacteriota; class Blastocatellia; order Pyrinomonadales; family Pyrinomonadaceae; genus PSRF01. The sequence goes on along the minus strand of JBKPQV010000326.1, from coordinate 6,191 downwards.
CTGCTATCACGACATCGAGGCCAGGGGCGTCGTCCCATTCACCAACCGAAATATCATGAAACTCGCCGATTGAATCTTTTTCGGTGATCTCGCCGAGAAAGCTTGCTTCAACGAAGGGTTTTTTGGAAAGAAAGTTAGCTCCAACGACAACTCGGGGTTGTTTTAATTGGGTGGGAGTAGGTGGTGCTCCCGGTAGGATTTTATAAATCCGCCAGACCAAAAAGCCGAGTCCGCCCAAAACAACAAGTATTGGGACAACGATCAGGGTTACGAGGATTGCGATGGTTTTCCGCTGCATGCGAATGGGAACTTACATCAACAACACGTCGACTCGATGTGCGTGCACCATGTCTTCGCAAGGTGACCACGCGAAGATCGTAAATCTTCCGTCTTGCGAGGCTACCAACGCAAGTGAATCACGTTGATCGAAAACGAATTGGGCTGCGGACAAATGACGGGTGCCGCCGTGTTCTGTGGGTTGGACGACCTTTGGTTGGTTTCCCATTATTGGCTCGGTAACGACCCAATTCTCGACAGGCAGACTTCTCGGTGGTCTTATGATCTTGGCGCCAAAAGCCAACACTTCATACGAATCGCTGATGATCGTCGCGCCATCTACCGCGGTGAGGCCTGCCACGGTATCGACACTCCGTCGCACCGCGCTCGCCCATTCTCGTTCATCTTCTTCCGGTACCTCCTGCTTCATTAGGTCGCTCAGTGGTGCAAAAGCCGGAGCTGTTGAGTAGAGAATTGGTTGCGCAATAGAAGATCGCCACGCGTCGGAATTGCTCGGTACAACAAGCAGCGCTCCACCGTGGCCGTGGGCTCGCATTGAGGCGGCGAGTTGGACAAGGACATTCATTGTCGGATGTTTGCCATTTGCTGCTGATGATGTAAAAGCCAACAGCGACTTCAACAGGGCCGGGCAGTCCGGGAGGCTGGTTCCTTTTTCATCAATTACTTTAATGTGTTCGCCTTGCAGCACGACGACGTTGGCGTATTTCCCAAGCCCATCAATGCGACGATGCTTTACGACGAGTAAACCGGGCTCAATATCCTCCAGCACGAAACAGAAGCTGGGAATGCGTCTTGTCGCTCCCCATACCTGCAATTCGCCATCGATTGACCATACTCCAAGGTGAATTTCGGGACGCTCTACCGCGGGCGCCAACTTAGTTAAGACTGCGCGAGTAAGCGGCAAGGGTCGTTCGAAGAGTAATGGCTGACGAGTGTCATGCGGGGAGACATACGCAAGAGAGATCTTCGGGAAACGCCCTTCCTCAGGTCGAAAACTTGCCCAGAATGCAGCGTCAATTATGGCTGCAACGCTTGCGATATCTGGTGGCGACGCTAGATCGTCCTCGCCCCTACGTTTCGCCTCAGCGATGTGCCTCGAGAAATGTTGCTCGACGGTTGGTGCGACAATCTGCGCAGCGAGGTAGGTTGTTCTAGAGCTCATGACTAATTGTAATGATCAACTTTTCTGATAGGAATAGGACCAATAAGACCTCTTATTGGTCCTATAGGTCTTATTGGTCTTATTCCTTTCGCCATTACTTCCCTGTAAACAGCGTCTTTTCATCAACAAAGCAAAGTCCATTGCCCCATGGATCATTTGCGTAAAAAGAACGCTCGCCCCACGGTCGCTTCACGATCTCGCCAGCGCTATCTCCGTGCACATCTTCATCAGAGAGACAATTGAGCTGTGTTGCCCGCTCGTGAAAGGATTCGAGATCAGCGACCGAAAAGTAAATATAGTCAGGGAGCGGCGTCGGGCTGGCTGTTCCTTCGCTGGCGACGTCAACCAGCGCGAGAATTACAGGACCACAGTCAATGTAATGACGCCCTCCTCGATGGATTCGCCTGCCATGGTCTCCGAGTAGGGTAGCGTAAAATGACTCTGCTTTGTCGAGGTCGTCAACCTGAAGAATTATTCTAAAGAGTGAAGGGGCAGCCATTAATACTCCTTTCTATTGAAACGGACGGCATTGAGAGCACTCTATTTAACATCGATTGCCCTGGTAATCAGATCGATCTCAACAGTAATGTTGTCGCCGACCCAATTTGGAATTGTTTTGTGTTGATAGTTAATCCCGAAGTCTCGCCTATTCAGGACAAGGCTCGCCGAATAGCCGATATTCTTTTTGGTCTTATCGGCGTTTTCGTTTACTCCAGTGACAGTAAACGGCAAAGCAATCTCTTTAGTCACACCGTGCATGGTTAATGGTCCATGCGCGATAAATTGTTTGCCCTTCTTTTCAATCCGCGTGCTCTGAAAAGTAATGTCGGGAAATTTTTCAACATCAAAAAAGTCAGCCGTGCGCAGATGTTTATCACGTCCTTCGATTCCCGTATCAATGCTGGCGGCCTTGATAACTACATTTACGCTCGATTTAGTAGTGTCCTTCTCATCGTTTGTCAGATTAATTGTGAACTCTGTGAACTTCCCTCTTACTTTCGACAGGTTTCCCATGATGGGTACAGAAAACCCTACCGTCGAATGGCCGTTATCGATTGGATACGGTTTAGTCGTTGTGCCGGTTTGAGCAACGACCGTAAGGGATAGAACTAACAGAGTCAGCACCGATTTTTTGAGCATGGTTTCTTCCTTCGCAGTTTTTGAGGTTCGGAGTTCAAGCTACGCAATCAGATATTTCGTAAATCCAAGAGTCACCAGTTCCTTGTAAGCCGCCCAGATCTCAGTAGGGATCTCCTGCTCGATTTGAAAACCTCTTTCCGGGTAAACCATTATCCTTTGCAGGTCACCCACCATAATACTCACGACGTCAACTTCGGACAGAGCCGCATTACTGTAGTTTCGCAGGTAGTCGCGGAAATTTATTTGCGGTGAAGTGACAATCACATCCTTCTCGGGCCATAACTTCCGAAAGGTAGCGTAACTACGGCGCTCCATGTAAGGCTTTTGCACCACAATAAATGTTTGTAGATCAATGCCTGAATTTGTAAGCAGTTCCCTGGTAAAGCGGACATTGTCGCCTGTATTTGTCGAGTTTTTCTCAATAATAATCTTGTCTGGGGGAACACCCGCAGCGACCGCGATTCTCGCAAACCGCTCGGCCTCAGGTTCAGACCATAACTTGCTGGTAATTGCCCCCGAACCGCCCGAGAAGATTATCAATTGCGCCCAATCGTCACGAAAGAGTTCAACAGCTCTTTCGGCAACTCGTTCGTCATGACTACACAGGACCAGGATCGCATCCGACTTTTCCAACGAGTGATTGAGTTTGTGATAATCCCAAATTTTCTCAGCAAGGGAGAGGACGTTTTGGTTCATTCGCGAATGGACGAAAAGATTTCAGATTGAAGATTTCAGATTGTAAAGGCTGACTTGAATCATATACCAATCTGAAATCTGCAATTTGAAATCTTAAATAACTTAAACTTTCATACCAAAGTGATGGGCCTGAATTTCCAGTCGCTTCAGCAAGTAAAACCGATGCGCTCTAAATCGCTGTACCCCTGAGTCGAGATGAAACTGATCGCAATTGTGTTGGCGTGCGTAGTCTACAAGCCAGTCAAAGAGAAGTCCGCCATACCCTTTTGATCTTTCTTCACTACTCGAGACAAGATCATCAACGTAAAGAAAATTACCCCAGGCCAGATTCTCGGAGATCCTAAATCCCGCTACGGCTTTCACAGTGCCATCGATCACACAACTAAGACGATAGTTAGCGATCTCCATTTGCCGCCTTACTCGTTCAAGAAATTCTTCCTGGGTTACGTGAGGGCGCAGCTCGGCCATCACTGAGTAACAAGCCTGAATTTCATCATCGGTGCTCGCAAGAAGTATTGATGGGTTCATTTTGCAGCTGCTGCCGTTCGCCCTCTGATAGCACCCAGGGCCACTCGAATACCACCCAGATGATAGGCTGTGTGAGTTAGGATCGAGAGTGCACCCGCAATATCGTACTCTCCATCCCACTTGTCGAAAGAGTTAATAGTTGACAGGACTTGATCGTGGCTGGTCTTCAAGCGAGCCTTAATGGCCTGCCATTCTTCATCTGAGACTTCACCAACTGTCTCCCAGATTATTCGCCAATTACTTTTTACACTTTGTTTTGTGAGCATATAGTTGTTGAGGACATCCAGATAGAAACGGACGTGCTCAACCTGAGCTGCTATTGTTGCGGAGTTTGGACTGATTCTTTGTGAAGCCTCGGACGCCGTTATTGTTGCCAGGGTGTCGTACAAAGTGGTGCCTTTGTCGAGAAAGATACCGTGGACGCTTGAGAACGTTTCATCGAGACATTTTAGTATTGGTTCTTTAACGCGTTCGATTGGAATTGTGTTTGTCATACTTCCCCCGTTGACTTATTACGAATGTAACACTTCAATTCCCTGCTTTTTACCCAATGTCGTCGACAGGGTAGATTTGCCGGAACCGCTTGGTCCGATCATCAGGATTCTATTCATGTCAACAATTGATGCGAGTTGACCGACCTCGAGTAGTCCTGCCAATTCTCCTATCGCCATTGAGAATCAACTCGCAGGCCTTGAAAGCGTATTCTTCAAACTCAGCTAAACGAGATGGCAGCACGACCCAGGCGTTCTTTCCTGATCTCCAGAGATAACGTCGAGACAGCTGGGGGAACTCCTTTGCCAGACTTTCAATGTCTTCAGTTGTGGTGAAGATCCACATTCCATTCGAGGATGGTTGCTTGGGGCTATTGCGCAAACCGCAGAGCAAGCGCTCGTCAAGATAGAGGTAAGTAAATCCAAACGCCCGCTTAATTGTCGGCCGAATAGAAACCAGTTCATCGATGACAAAAGGAAAGGGAGTTGCCTGTTTCTTCATCTCAAAAACTTTTCGAAAAAACTAAGTACGCGCTGTTCGTACTCGACTTTAGCGGTCTTGTGCAGATCGACGTGTGCCGCACCTTGAATTGCCCAGAATTCCTTTGGAGCTCGAGCAGTTTCATACAAGTGTTTGGATTCTTCAAGAGTTGTGTGAGCGTCGTTCGAACCGGCAATAAACAGTTTCGGGCAGTTAAGTTGTGCAACATGATCGATGGGTCGAAGTTCTGCTGGGCTTAATCCAAGACGAGGCTTTAATTGGATAGTGAACAAAGGGGTCAGCATGCGAGACCAGCCTCCCAGCCTCCGGGTTACACGATTCGCAATTGCCTCGTCGATTGTGGGATAGACCATTTCAAGAATTGCAGCGTCCACCTCAATTGGTGGCGACGAAAGCATGGTTGCTGCTCCTCCCATTGAGACACCAATCACACCAATTTTCTCGCCGGGAGCCGAGGTCCGCAAAAACTGTATTGCCGCCCGCGCATCATTGCTTTCCAGACCTCCAAAGCTGATATGTTGACCGGGGCTTTCGCCGTGGGCTTGAAAGTCAAAGAGCAAAACAGAGTAGCCAGCCTTTACCAGGAACCTGGCACGATCCAACATGCTGAGGCGGTTAGACCGGTAACCATGCATCAAGACGATTGCGCCTTTGCCTTTAACTCCCGGTATCAACCAGCCATGAATGTTTGAGCCCGAGTCACTGTGGAATTGGACGGACTTTCCAATCAAATCGGAGGGCAGCTCGCCGATGTTTTGAGTCACCGGCGCGGTCAAAACACTTCCAGAAACCCACAAGGCAATTAGTCCGATCAACAAGGAGAGGAAGAGGGCGAATAGGATTCGTCGCATCAGCGTTTGGTCGAAGATTGCTTACGACGATAATAGTTGTCGATATATTTCCGCATTTCAATTTGCCAGAAGCCCATTCCGAATTGCTTTGCTTCGTCTTTCGCTTCTTCGTTTGTCCACCCGTCATTGTCGATACGATAGAGTGCGATGATTGTTCCAGTGCGATCCGAACCACGCTTGCAGTGCACGAAGACAGGTTGATTTTCGGCTGAATTGATCAGTTTCAGAACACTCTCCACGGTCTGGTCGGATGGTTTCTTGAAATTGTTGAGTGGAACATTGAAGTAGTTTAAGCCAAGGGCCTCGGCTTCGGACTCTTCTGTCTTTGCGTTGTCGTCGTTATCTCGAAGGTTGATGACGGTCTTAATGCCCAATTTTTTGAGGCCTTCGAGTCCATTTCGTCCAGGTTGACCACCACGATAGAGCTGCGAATTGACTTGATAAAAGTTTGGTAAGTCAGTGTTCTTGCTGTCCTCACGTTGCTGGCCGATCGCAAAGCTACTTACGCAAAGGAGCACTACGAC
>JBKPQV010000325.1:0-14260 GCA_046734235.1 Acidobacteriota bacterium | reverse complement strand
CTGCTGTACCAAAGGCCGAGGTACTGATTCAAGACGTGGCGTCAGGAGCATCACGTACCGTTACCGCTGACGATAACGGTTTCTACTTAGCTTCCAGTGTGCCCGTCGGGAAATACACCATCAGTACATCTCCACAAGGTTTCAAGAAGACGGTCGCTTCTGATGTGGACCTTCACGTGGGAGAGAACCGAACCGTCAATCTGGATCTGCAGGTAGGCGCGGTGAGTGAAACGGTCACGGTAACCAGCGACGCTGCTCCGGTTGATACGCGAAGCGGAGATGTGAGCAGCCTTATCGCTGAGAAGCAAGTTTCGGAGTTGCCACTGAATGGACGCAACTACTCGCAACTGGCCTTGCTCGTGCCTGGTGTTTCTCCCGCGACGAACGGCAGCTTCGCGGCCAAGGGCACTGGCCTCGATGGTGGCGTCGACATGTCGGTAAACGGCAACGGCTCGAATCAGAATCTATGGACCGTTGACGGCGTCAACAACATGGACGTCGGTTCGAATCGCACACTGCTCGTTTTCCCCTCCATCGACTCGATTCAGGAATTTCGCGTAGAGCGCAACAGCTTCAGCGCCGAATATGGCCAGTCCCAGGGCGCTGTGATTAACCTGGTAACCAAAGGCGGCAGCAATGATTTTCACGGCACTGCCTTTGAGTTCATGCGCGCCGATAGTCTGAACGCGAACAATTTTTTCATCAATAAGGTACCTCTCACTCCTGAGCAAATCGCTGCGGGGCGAACAAAAGCTGAAAGACCTTATTTGAAATACAACAACTTCGGTGGAAATTTCAGTGGTCCAATTTGGAAGAATAAAATCTTTTTCTTCTGGTCTGAAGAGTGGCGCTTTGAAGATCGTGGTACCACAGTTTCCGGCCGCGTCCCGACAGCTGCTGAGAAAATTGGTGATTTCAGTGGCACGCTGACCAACCCACGACCAAAGGATCCATTCCTGCCCGGACGTTGCGACGCAAAGGGCACGGTGGGTGGAGACTTTAGCGCCTGCTATCCGGGCGACAAGATTCCCACAGCCCGACTCAGCCCCGCTGGTCTCGCGCTGGTGAAGATCTTTCCGGATCCAAATGCTGGCGGCAACCTATGGGTAAGCTCGCCTATTCAGCCGGTGAGAACTCGTCAGGATTCCATCCGCGGTGATGCCACACTCACGAGCAAGATGAACCTGATGGTTCGCTTTATTAATGAGAAATGGACTCACGGTCAGGACACGCAGCAGTGGGGTGATGTGCCGTTTCCCACTTTGGCGGACGATTGGAATCAACCGAGCAAGAGTTTTTCCGTTAAGCTAACCAATACTTTGAGTTCAACCGCGGTTAATGACTTTCAGTTTTCGAAAGCCGGCAACAACATCTTCATCAACACCTCCGCACAGTCTGAGGCATTGGTGTCGGAGATCGCCTCGAAGTTTCCGACCGTGTTTCCGCAGAGCCCAAATGTTCCCAGTCTGATGTGGAACGGCGGCGGCTATGACAACATCTGGCACGAAGGCCCTTGGGTGAATAACGAGGACCTTTGGAGTTGGAAAGATGACTTCTCCAAGGTTGTCGGTAATCATGATCTCAAGTTCGGCGGTCTGTACAGTTGGAACGTCAAGGATGAGCAGTTGGGCGGCGGTGGTGGTGGCAATACGCCGGGCTTTATCACAGGAAACGGATCCAAAACCGGTCACGCCATAGCCGATTTGCTGGATCGCAATTTGACCCTTACTAATTACCAGGAGACAGATCATACGGGTTTGGCGGAGGGGCGTTGGCACGACTTCGAACTCTATGGCAACGATACGTGGAAGTTTCGTCCCAATGTCACTTTGACTTTGGGTCTGCGGTACTCGCAGTTTCACACGGCCAACACAGCCAATAATCAGATATCCAACCTGATCCCTCAGTTCTACGATGGCATCGCCTATACGAGTGCTTTGATTACACCGGATACGGCTGCCGCGCATGGGCTCTCAAGCTCTTTGACGAAACAATACAACATGGGATTCCAGCCTCGCGTGGGCCTTGCCTGGGACGTCTTTGGAGATGGCAAGACCGCAGTTCGTATGGGATTTGGACGTTACATGAGTCGTACGAATGTAATCGAAGACATCGTTCGTATGTCCAGTAATCCACCTTGGACGAAAATTGTGGATTCGGGCTGGTCTGGCGCAACAGACACACTTGCCGGTTGCCCGACTTGCCGCACCATGGATGCCGTTGGTCCTAATCTGAAGAACCAGGTGCAGGGAGTTAGTAATACTTCCAGCTTCGCAGCGGTTGATATCGATTTTCGGCCACCCGAGAGCTACCAGTGGAATTTGACCGTCTCTCGAGAGGTAATGAAGAACACGGTCTTGGAAGCCTCCTACATTGGCAACCATGGACTGCATATTTGGCGTCGCAACGTAAACTGGAATGACGTCCCGGCAAATGTGCCTTGTAAAGGCGGAGCGGCAGTTGGGTGCGATCCAGCCCTTAGAAATGACGCTCGTTTTCAAATTGCTACCCGGGCGAGTCAGGGATTGGATACGGGCCCGATGGTCGCGGCTAATCGCAGAATACCAACCCTGTCTGGTATCACGATGGCTCAATCCACCGGAAACTCCAGCTACCATGGAATGCAACTTTGGCTCAACCGTCGCTTCTCAGATCGCCTGGCGTTTCAAGCCTCCTACACCTGGTCGCATGCTATTTCGGATGTGCCCCTACAAGCCTTTACCAACTCCACGACTGATCCATTTGATTACACACTTGACAAGGGTGACTCAGACCTTGACCGGAGGCACACCTTTGTTGGCAACGTTGTCTACCAGTTGCCCACATTCAAAAATCGGGGCTCAGCCTTCAGCCAAATTCTGGGTGATTGGCAGCTCAACGGAATTCTTTCCTACTATGGCGGCACGCCGATCGATGTGTTATCCGGCTTCAATACCTATGGCACCGCCGGCAACGTGAATCCGCGTCCTAACCTGGTGCTGGGAGTGGACCCCTACCTCCACACTGGGGACAAGACTCAATGGCTTAACCCGGCAGCATTCTCGTTGCCTGCTGTGGGACAGCTCGGCAGTCTGGGCAAGGGCTCAATTAGGGGAAGGTCCACAACTAATGTCGACTTCTCTATCGCTAAGAACTGGAGATTCAAGGAGCGCTACGGCTTCCAGTTCCGCGCAGAGATGTTCAATGCCCTCAACCACACCAATTTCGGGAGGACTGACTCATACTCCAACAATTTGAATTTCCAAGGAAATACAACGCTGTCCAACTTCGGCCAGCCAACCAACGGAGGGTTTGGTACCATCGGTAGGGCAGCGGATCCCAGGGAGATACAGTTCGGGTTCAAGTTTACCTTCTGATATACTTCGACTCCGGCTTAACCTTGAAACGGAGGGTTGTTTTTATTCAGCCCTCCGTTTCGATTTTCTAGCCGACTCCATTTTTAACGAAGGCAACAATGTATTCACGGTCGACCTTCCTCGCACTGTTACTGCTGCTTGTCCCATTCCAAAAGCCCGGCGATTCATTTCAACGACATTATGAAAATGCTGAAGCGCAACGCCGCGCTGGTAATCTAGCCGCAGCACAGGCCGAGTACGCGATCATCCTTGCGGAGGCCTATCACAAACTATCAACGGTCTATTCCAAAAAGGCCAACCATAAGCAAGCGATCGTTGCACTCGAGTCCGCCACGACCTATGCGCCAGACTCCCAGGAGGTTCTGATCGATTTAGCGATTGCGTACTTTCATAACGAGGAATACAAGCAGGCCCTGACTCCTTTGAATACGGCCATAACTCGCGATCCGAAAAGCACGGCTGCTCACCACATGCTCGGTAAGACACATTTCATGCTGGGCGACTTCGTTAAGTCCACCAATGAATTGGAGCTCGCCCTCCGCCTGGCACCCAAAGATTATGATGTGGCTTACACACTGAGCCTGGCTTACTTGAAGCAACGCAAAATTGAGTCAGCCAGGGAGCTCTACGACAGAATGATCGAGCAGCTTGGTAACCGGCCACAGCTGCGAGTGCTGATCGGCCGCGCTTATCGCGAGACAGGTTATTTGACCGAAGCGATCGAGGAGTTCAAGAAAGCGGTATCGTTGGATGCAAGGTTTCCTAGAGTCCACTACTACCTCGGCCTTACCTATCTCCTAAAAGACGGCGTGAGCAGACTTGGCGACGCGGTGGCAGAATTCAAGATTGAGTTGGCTGCGCATCCTGAGGAGTTCTTTGCCAACTATTATCTGGGCATCGCTTCGACCGTCGACAGAAATTGGGCGGTCGCCATTCCCTTTTTGCGCAAGGCTTCTGAAATCCAGCCAAACAATGCCGATCCTTATTACTTCCTCGGCCAGGCCTACCTGGGCTTAGAGAAGTACGAAGAGGCAATCGAGGTGCTGAGGAAGAGTATCGCCTTTAATCCCTATTTGCAGCACAACGATTATCAAGTGACTAACGCCCACTTCCGCCTCGGGCAGGCATTACTAAAGGTTGGCAAGACGGAAGAAGGACAAAAGGAACTAAAGATTGCAGCAGACCTCAAGTCAAAGGCCTTTAAGCGCGACGAGGCCAAGGTCGAGGCTTTCACCAATGCCGTCCGTGCGGATGATCAAAGCAAATTCCCCGAACTAGTCTTGCCGGAGGGAGTGATTGGTGAATCCAGTCCGTTGGATGAGAAAGCAAAACAGGAGTTGAAGAGCAGCGAAACTTACTACTCGAAGGTAATCGGCTCCGCACATAACAATGTCGGTCTCTTGTGGGCGGAACGAAAAGATTTCCGTGCCGCGTCCGAACAGTTTGCCCTGGCGGCGCATTGGGATCCGCAATTGGAAGGCATTAATTTTAACTGGGGCCTTGCCTGCTATAAGGCTGAGCTTTTTCAAGAGGCTGTTTCGCCCCTGGAAAAGGAGTTGCAGGACCATCCAACCAATTACTCGGCCAAGCAGTTACTGGGTCTGAGCTATTTCATGACGGACAAGTACTCGCAGGCCTCGCCGCTATTGACGGAAGTCGTAGCTAACAAGCCCAGCGAGGCTGCCCTTTATTACCCGCTTGCTCTCTCTCTGATCAAACAAGGAAAAAAAGAAGAAGCGAACCAAGTCATTCAACAGATGTTGACGATGGGAGGGAGCAGTCCGCAGCTGCACATTTTGCTGAGTCAAGCCTCCTACGATCAGGGCGATAGCGCCAAGGCTCTAGAGGAATTGCGGACGGCGATATCACTGGATGACAAAGTACGGCTCGCGCATTACTACACTGGCGTGATCTATCTGAAGCTGGGTAGATTCGACGAGGCAAAAAAGGAATTTGTCGCTGAGCTCACTTTGAACCCCAACGATGTGCAGGCGAAGTACCACCTGGGATACGTCTTGCTGGCCAATCAGGAGACTGAGCCCGGCCTGAAGTTGATGCGCGAGGTCATTCAGAGCAAGCCCGACTTTGCAGACGCCCATTACGAACTGGGTAAAGCCTTGCTGCAAAAAGGGGACGTTAAAGCTGCGGTGGAGAGCCTGGAAATCGCTGCGAAACTTGACCCACAAAAGTCCCATATCCACTACCAACTAGGCAGGGCCTACCTGACTGCCGGACGAAAATCAGAAGGTGAGAGGGAACTGGAGATCTCTAAACAACTAAAAGAGAAAGAGCGGGGGCAAACAAATTGAATATCTCAAAGAGGTCGTCACTTGTCCTTTAGAAGAGTGTGGTTGATTTCAGGGTTCTTGATCCTGGTTTTAGTAGTTCCCGCGCGCGTGATCAGTTATCAATCCGCTACCATTCAATTTACCGACACGACTGAGAAGGCCGGCATAACTTTCAAACACGTCTCGTCTCCAGAGAAGAAGTACATCGTCGAGTCAATGAGCGGTGGCTTGGCGCTCATCGACTATGACAACGATGGTTACCTGGACATCTACTTCGTCAATTCATTGACGGTTGATTTGGTGAAGTCAAAAGGCAAGACAAAAAGCGCTCTCTACCACAACAATGGTGGCGACGGCACATTCACCGACGTAACGGACAAAGCAGGTGTCGGCGACATCGGTTGGGGCATGGGCGCAGCGGTCGGTGACTACAACAACGATGGCTTTGACGACCTTTATGTTACTTGCCTCGGCCAAAACCACCTTTTGAAGAACAATGGTAATGGTACTTTCACCGACGTCACGCAAAAGGCAGGAGTGGAGGATCCCCGTTGGTCTGCCGGTGCGGCTTTTGTGGACATTGATAACGATGGCGATCTTGATCTGTTCGTCTCTAACTATGTGGCTTTCGATTTCAACAACCTACCCGACTTTGGCAAGGGGAAGCTATGCCACTACAAGGGAGTTCCGGTTCAGTGCGGACCCCGCGGATTACCCGGTGACGGTGACTCGCTTTATCTTAACAACGGTGACGGTACCTTCACTGATATTACAAAGAAAGTTGGGGTCACGGATCCCGATGGCTATTATGGCATGGGTGTTATTGCCAGCGATTTTGACGGCGACAGCCTGACAGATATTTTTGTGGCGAACGATTCGGTGCCCAACTTCCTATATCACAATAACGGCAATGGTACTTTCAAAGAGATCGGCTTTACCTCTGGGACTGCCGTCAACGAGAACGGCAGCGAACAGGGGTGCATGGGCGTCACAGTCGCAGACTACGATCACGACGGCCGTTTTGACCTGTTCGTCACTAACTTCGACGACGACTACAACACGCTCTATCACAACGATGGCTCAGATACTTTTAGGGATGTATCGTTCGCTGCCAAGGTCGCCGCTGTGAGTCTTCCCTACGTGGGTTGGGGTACGAAGTTTTTTGACTATGACAATGATGGTTGGGTAGACCTGTTTGTCGTGAATGGTCACGTCTATCCGCAGTTGCCTACCTATCGACAGCGTAATCTCGTCCACCACAACAACCGTGATGGTACGTTTACCGAAGTAGCAGCACAGCTCGGCGCTCCATTTAGTGAGAAGAATGTTGGGAGGGGTGCGGTCTTTGGCGACCTCGATAATGATGGCGATGTCGACGTTGTCATTAACAATTTGGATGGTGGGCCACAACTCCTGCGCAACGATGGTGGTAATACGCAAAATTCAGTGCTGATCAAAACGATCGGCGTTAAGAGCAATCGCGATGGTATTGGTGCGCGCGTAAAAGTTGTGGCCGGCGATTTGACGCAAATCGATGAGGTGCGCAGCGGTGACAGTTATTTGTCGCAAAGCGATCTTCGGCTCCACTTCGGTTTGGCAAAACGTACAAAGATAGACCTGATCGAAGTCCGTTGGCCCAGTGGCATCGTTGACAAGATCAACGACGTGGGTGCGAACAAGATCTTAACCGTTAAGGAAGGTCAGGGACTGCGCGAACAGAAAAACTTCAAAATCGGTTCGTAATAGTTCTTCAGAGCGTTTTCAAATAGTCCAGCAAAGATTTCCAGGTGAGATATTCAGGTTTCAGCTTTCTGCCGTTTTTAGTGTTCCTCGTCGTTTTCCAATCGCCTCAGGACACGATCCGGAAACACTATGAGGCAGCCGAGAGCTACCGAACTGCCGGCAATCTGCCCGGTGCCGAAGGGGAGTTTGCGGCAATTCTGGCTGAGGGATATCTCAGGCTCGGAAAAATCCACTCAGCTCAGGGCCAGTACAAAGAAGCGATCGAGACGTTTGACACGTCCCTCAGCTATCGGCCCGACTCTGAAACGGTGTTGGTAGAACTAGCGATCGCCCATTTCGGTGCTGCTCAGTACGAAAAGGGAATCGAACCGCTGCGCAAGGCCCTGGCCCGCAATCCGCAAAACGTTGCTGCGCACCACGTGCTTGGTAAAACCTATTTCATGCTCGGTGATTCAGCAAAAGCGGCCAGCGAGCTTGAGATCGCGATGAAGCTGGCGCCGCATGATGTCGACTTAGCCTACACGCTGGGAGTCGCGTACCTGGTGGACCGCAAAGTTGATTCAGCCAAGCAACTGTTCGATCAGATGCTTACGGAATTCGGTGACCAGCCGCAATTACACATTGTGATCGGCCGGGCCTACCGTGAGTCGGGTCTTTTGCCTGAAGCTATTGCCGAGTTCAGAAAAGCTATTGCCCTCGATCGCAATTTCCCACGAGCTCATTACTATCTTGGTCTCACTTATATGTTGGATAAGGGCCAATCGAAGCTGAGTGAAGCGCTGGAAGAATTCAAAACTGAACTGGCCGCAAATCCAAATGAATACCTGGCTCACTACTATCTTGGCATCGCCTATGTTGTTCAAAGGCAGTGGGACCTTGCGATTGCTTCATTCGAAAAAGCTTCCGCGATTCAACCGAGCAACCCGGATCCCTACTTTCAGTTGGGCCAGGCTTACCAGGAGTTAGCTAAACACGAGCAGGCGATTGCGGTGTTGCGGAAGTCCATCGAGTTGAATCCATCTTTCGCCCACAACAAGTACCAGGTCACCACTGCCCACACTCGGCTGGCACAATCGCTATTGAAAATCGGACAGGCTGAAGCTGGCCAGAAGGAGCTGCAGTTAGCTTCAGATCTCAAGGCTGAGGCCTTCAAACAGGAACAGGAAGCCTACAAAGGCGAAGCCAAAACAGTTGCGGCCGCTTCGGGCAATCGGACCTACAAGAACCCGGCTCTCGGAGCGGTTGATGGTTCAGCCAGCGAGACAAATGGGCTGGACGAAAAAGCACGACAAGAACTAAAAGCGAGCAAAGTTTATTACACCCGAGTGGTTGCTGCCGCTCACAATAACATCGGCCTGCTGCGTGCCGAGCGACAGGATTTTCTGGCCGCAGCGCAGCAGTTCGTTCTGGCAGCGAAATTGGATCCACAACAAGAGGGTGTCGATTACAACCTCGGCCTCGCCTATTACAAGTCTGAGTGGTATCAGCAGGCCGTGCCGCCTCTCGAGAACGAGCTCAAGATACGCCCAGGAAATCGTCAGGCTGCGATGCTGTTGGGACTTACCTGGTTCAGACTGGGAAACCATCTCAAGACTGCGGAGTTGTTAAGCAGCGTGAGCGATTCGCCATCGACCGACACGAGTCTTTATTACGCGCTCGCCTCTTCGTTGATCAAGCTTCGCAAAGTTGACGCTGCCGACCGGGTGATTGAACAACTAAAATCCCTTAGCAATGACGGTCCACTGGTCCGCCTTCTGCTCGCCGAGAAGTACTATTACGCAAGCTCCGCCGCAGAAGCGCTAGCCGAACTCAATAAAGTTGTGACCACGGATGGCACAGCGCCGCTGGTTCACTATTACACCGGCTTGCTCTTTATGAAGCTGGACAAGCGCGAAGATGCGCAACGTGAGTTTGAGAAAGAGTTAACCCTCAATCCCCACAATGCTCACGTCAAGTACTCTCTTGGAGTGGCCTTACTAACAGGTAGGGAAGTGGAGCGTGGGCTGGGCTTGCTCCGAGAGGTAATCCAGACACTTCCTGAAAATGCGCCGGCTCGGTACGCGCTCGGTCGCGGGTTGCTGCAAAGAGGTGATATCGCCGGTGCGATTGAAAACCTGGAGCGTGCGTCACAGCTAGAGCCGGAGGACCCCGAGTTCCACGACCAGCTGGGACAGGCTTATCTGGCAGCCGGCCGGAAGGCTGATGGAAAAAACCAGATCGACATTTCCAAACAACTGCGGAGTCGTGGCAAGTCAAACAGTAACGATCGGTAACGGTTGGATTCTGTGAACAATGAGATTTCTTGCGCCGATGGTTGCCCTTGCCCTCTTGGGATCGCTCTCCTCAGCAAAGCTCTGCCCCCGTCCAGCCTTCGCTGAGTCGCACGCTGTTAAAGGATCCCTTGCTCCTAAAATTGATCTACGCTTCACTGAAGTAGCGAGCCAATCCGGAATTACGTTCAAGCATGTCCTGTCAGCCGAAAAGAAATACATAGTGGAATCGATGAGCGGCGGTGTAGCGCTGTTCGACTATGACAACGATGGCTACCTGGACATCTACTTTGTTAACTCGCTCACAGTGGATTTAGTCAAGTCGCGTCAAAACAGCAGAAGTATTCTTTACCACAACAATCTTGATGGAACCTTTACGGACGTGACCAATAGGTCCGGCCTTGGTGATATCGGATTTGGCATGGGAGTCGCCGCCGGCGACTATAACAATGACGGGTTGATTGATCTGTATGTGACCTGCCTCGGACCGGACCACCTCTTCAAAAATAATGGCAATGGCACGTTCACGGACGTCACAACCAAAGCAGGCGTGAGCGACTCGCGCTGGTCCACGGGAGCAGCCTTTGTGGACTATGACAACGACGGCAAGCTCGATCTCTTTGTTGCCAACTATGTAGATTTTGATCTGGACCATTTGCCTGAGTTCGGCCAGGGAAGAACGTGTCAGTTCAAGGGTGTTCCCGTGCAGTGCGGTCCCCGTGGCTTGCCTGGCGCCGGCGATTCGCTCTATCACAATAATGGCGACGGCACATTCACAGATGTCTCCAAAAAAGCTGGGGTGTCTGATCCGAACGGTTATTATGGCATGGGAGTAATCTGCAGCGATTTCGATGGAGATGGGCTGGTCGATATTTTTGTAGCCAACGACTCAACACCGAACTTCCTCTATCACAATAACGGAGCCGGCACATTCAAAGAAATCGGGTTCATCTCAGGTACTGCAGTCAACGGAAGCGGTAAAGAGCAGGGGTGCATGGGCGTTACGTTAGGCGACTACGACCATGACGGCATGCTTGATCTGTTCATCACCAACTTCGACGATGAGTACAACACGCTCTACCATAATGACAGTCGCGGCTCTTTTAGTGACGTTTCATATGCTGCAAAAGTCGCCGCGGTGAGTCTTCCCTACGTTGGTTGGGGAACCAAGTTCTTTGACTATGACAACGATGGTTGGGTGGACCTGTTTGTGGCCAACGGTCACGCATACCCGCAAAGAGATCACTATCGCCAGCGCATGTTGGTCCATCACAATAACCGTGATGGCACCTTCGACGAAGTAGCGGCACAACTCGGGAGTTCACTGGTGGAAAACCGCGTCAGTCGTGGCGTGGCCTTTGGCGATATCGACAATGATGGCGATGTGGATATCGTGGTCAATGATCTGGATGGCAGTCCACAACTATTTCGTAACGATGGCGGTAATGCTAATAGTTCAATCCTGATCAGGACAATTGGTGTAAAAAGTAATCGCGACGGCATCGGCGCTCGAGTCAAGGTGGTTGTTGGGGGCGTCACCCTGGTGGATGAAGTTCGTAGCGGCGGCAGCTATATTTCGCAAAATGACCTGCGGCTACACTTCGGTCTTGAGCAGCGAACGAAGATCGACCTGGTTGAGGTTCATTGGCCCAGCGGAGTGATTGATAAAGTTAGTGACCTTGCGGCAAACAAGATCATTACCGTCAAGGAAGGCAAGGGTCTGGTTGAGCAAAAGGGTTTCGCGAGTGGAATGAAGAGGTAACAATTTGGACTTCCGCCACGTAATTGATGCGATCACCGTAAGGCAGATTCTGAACGCATGGATGCGGTGCCAAAGCAACCGCGCAGTTCTGAATCTGGCCAGTGTAATACTCACTGTCTTTGCCTTCAGTGATGGCGTGGTTGCTCAAGTCGACCTGCCAAAGCGTCTGGAACGCGCCGCGAATCTCATTGCCAGCAAAAATCTCGTAGAGGCCGATCAAGAACTTTCCGCGATCTTGAAGACGGTACCAAGTGAGCCAACCGCGCTGAATCTCCTTGGTACAGTGCGCGCCCAACAGGGCCGTCTGAAGGAGGCCGAGATTCTTTTCTCTCAAGCGGTTCGTGGTGATCCTGGTTTCGTGGGGCCACATCTGAATCTCGCATATCTCTACACACTCATGGGCCAACCCGCGAAGACAATCGCGGAATTGCGCGAAGTACGGCGACTGGATCCGAAGAATACCGATGCCCTCAATCGGCTTGCCAGGTTGTTGTTATCGCACGGAAGACCTGACGAGGGCATTGAAGTCCTAGAGCAAGCGGCCGCGTCGCAAACTCTGCCGTCCTCGTTGCTGGTTTTGTTAGGGGACGCTTACTTGAAAAAGGGCGACGCCACGCGTGCCGAGAAGAGCTACAACAGCGCACTGTCCCAGGACAGCGAACAGACTGATGCGGTGCTTGGTCTAGCGCAAATTGCTCAGTCAAAGGGTGATGCTGAAGCTGGGCTGAAGGAGTTGTCGCGCGCGAGAAAGATGGTCGCTAACTCGCCTGATACGCTCTACCGTTTTGCCATCGTGGCAATGCGAGCCAACTTGTTTGAAGAGGCGAATAACACCTTGCAGGCGGCGATCAAACTCAAGTCGGACGACCCGGCTTATTTCATTGCATTGGGCAACACCTGGATCAAGAAGCCCGATCTGATAGAGGCAGAACTAGCTTTTCGTCAGGCTTTGCGGCTTCGGCCCGATGATGCGTTGACGGAGATGTATCTGGGTTACACACTCCTTGAGCAGAAGAAATATGCTGCGGCCCGTGAATATCTGGAAAAGAGTCTCGAAAAGGACAAGGGTATTCCGGAAACCTATTTCTATCTTGGTGAACTTTTCCAGGACAACAACGATGAGGAGCGAGCCATACAATTTTTTAAGAAGGCGATCGAATTGGTTCCTACATACTCATACGCACACACGGCGCTCGGCGCCAGCTATCTGCGACTAAAAAACTATCCAATGGCCCAACAGGAATTGGAACTAAGTATCAAGCTCGATCCGAATGACCCGAAAGCACACTACAATCTTGCGGTGCTGTTCGCTCGGTTACAAAATCAACAGCGCTCCCAGGAAGAAATGCAAATCGTGGAAAAGCTAAAAAGCAAGACTACGGGCCGGACAACGGCGGGCGAGCTTTATCCGTCACCAGCACCCAAGAGTCCCAATCGATGAAGTTTGATTAGCGCAGCGACTGCGGGAAAACTTCACCACCAAGCCTCGAAGACACCAAGACACAAATCTCGAATTGTTGAGCAGTTCGAGTTTTAGTGTCTTCGAGGCTTCTTAGGAACTCTCTGCGTTTCCGCGTTAAAGGTCGGCGAAGCACGTTTCAACGCTGAGCTTCCCTGCTTTTAGGAAAAAGCAGATAACAAATGGAACTTGAAATTGAACAGGTTGGGAAGGGTGGCTTGCCCCCGCTGACTCACCTTACACGATTCATTGAGTTCTAGGGTTCGTGTTGGGTGAGTCAGCGGAGGAAAGCCACCCTTCCCAACTTGTTCGATTGGAATGTTCGTGTTTGACGTTAGCTACACAGTTTTCAACGTTGTTTCTAAGAGGGCGCAGAGAACACAGAGACACAGAGAAAGAATTATTCGTAACGCAGCGCCACCAGTGGATCAACCTTCGTTGCCCGGCGTGCGGGCAGGTAACACGCCACTAGCGCAACAACGATCAATACAAAGCCCGTTATTACCAGTGTCACTGGATCACGAGTCGGTAGAGACGGAATCAAGGAGATCAGTAACTTACTTACCGCATAAGCTCCAGCGCCACCAATTACCGCGCCAATCAGGATCACTAATGCACCTCTTCTCAATACCAACCACTGCACATCGCGACCTTGCGCGCCGAGTGCCATGCGAATTCCGAACTCGCCCGTGCGTTGGACCACGACGTAGGAGATAACTCCATAAATTCCAATCGCAGCCAGCACGAGCCCTAACGTCGCAAACGCACCCAATAAGTTACCAAGCAACGAAATAGATCCAACGCCTAGCTCCACCGCGCTGCGCGAGGTGCGAACTCCATAAACTGGCAGGCTGGGATCAAGGCCTGACACAAGGCTCTTTAAGCTCTTCTCGACAGCTTCGGGAGATTGCGTAGTGCGCAGCGCAATGGTGATAAAACCTGGAACCCACTGGGCCAGTGGTACAAAGGCTTGGTAGTGCGAATAAGATTCACCCAGATAGCCAGGAGACTTCATCTCTCTAACTACACCAACCACTTCTTGCCAGTCCTTCTGACGGGGATTACTGATTCGCTTTCCGATAGGATTTGCGTTCGGCCAAAAGTGTTGGGCCAGTGAGTCGCTTATGATCACCACCTTCGGTCGTTCACGCATGTCTCCATCATTAAACGTGCGTCCACGCAATAATTGAACTCCGTACGCAGCGAAATAATCCTTGTTTACTCCCTCGATAAACACTTCAGGATATTGATCGGGCGGCGGTTCTGGTTGACCTTCAACTACGAACGAGTCACTGCTGTTGAAACCGTAGACCGGCTGTGAGTTACCGATCGCGACATTGCCGATGCCGGGCAAAGTCTTTATTCGATTCTCCAGGTCCGAA
>JBKPQV010000324.1:0-3770 GCA_046734235.1 Acidobacteriota bacterium | reverse complement strand
AGATCGTGATTGTAGGCACATTCGCCATGTACAAGATCTCCAAATAGACCCGCTCGCACCATGTTCAATACCATCGTCTCTGAATCGTCATAACAACAGTTCTCCATGATGAGGCAGTGTCGTCGCGTTGTTTCAGACGTGTCGACAAGTTTCCAGCACTCTTCAAGCGTGTATGCAGCCGGCACTTCTGTACCTGCGTGCTTCCCTGCTCTCAAAGCTGCCAGAACCTGGGGAACATGCCACTCCCATGGCGTAGCGATATAAATAAAGTCCAAATCATCTCTCGTAGAAAGCTTTTCAAAATCACGCTCGCCATCGGCGTAGATGGCTGGTCGTTTTTGTCCGGCCTTCTCTACCAATTCCGCCGCCCTGAGACATTTATCTTTAACAATGTCACAAACCGCGTTGACTTGTACCTTATCAATAGCGAGAAACTCTTTGAGAACACTCGTACCTCGCAAACCGACGCCAACAATTCCGAGTCGGACGACATCCCGTGGCTCAAACTTCACGCCCATCATCGTTGTCTGTTTTAGCGACCTTCGCTGTGGCGGCTCGAATTCACTGACCTCTTCGTTCGCTTCGACAATGCGTGCCGTGGTCAGTCCGACGCCAGCAAGACCTGCAGCCTTCAATAAATCGCGTCTGGACAACTTCGAGTTCTCGTCATTCATTTGTTTGGTTCCTTTGTTGAAAGTAACAAAGCGTAGCGTTTTAAAGTGTCCGATATGCTTTAGCTTGTCGGACACAAAATAGTCATGCGTTATTTAAGCCCCTCAGTTGTCGGCGACCAAGTTCTTTGATTCTTGAATCGGGCCATCGTTCAAGATAGCTGTATGCCGGGTGATTTGCCCTTGGTTTACAAGGATTCCGGGCAGCGTTATAGCAACAGATTAGAGACCAACGTGGGTTGGGACTGCGATTAGCATCTGATCGATGGAGTAAGTTCGAATGAAAAAACAGGGCCGTGCCTGGTTTCATTTCACAGTACATGAGATCTAAATGTTTTAGTGCCTCATTTACACGGTCAATGTCGGCGCCAGTTTGATCGCCCGCCTTATTGTGATCGATTCTTCCCATCAAGTGAGACCCTTTTATGACTTGAAGACATCCATTCTCTTTCGTAGCCGTGTCGACCGCAATCAAACAACTCGCCATCAACGGAAATAGACAATTGTTCGAATACCAGTAACCGTAGTCCTGATGCCATTCCCAGGAGCCTCCCACGAATGGCTCCTTCAACATCATCTTGTGATGGTAGTGATAGATCTCACCCTCGAGCAGTTGTTCCAACGGGTCAACGATTCGTGGACATCGTACAAAAGCACTGTAAATATCGTCTTCCAACTGGTCCGTTAGCCAAAGTTTGCTTGTACGGGCGTCAGTATCGCGGCGTTCCAGGGCCTCGCGTTCCAAACGCTGATCATTTTTCGCGATTCTAATCAATAGATCCATCTCTTCGGAATCGAAGAGACTTTCCATCATCAAAAAACCATCGCGATTGAATTGCTTGATTTGGTCGTCAGTTAATAAAGCCATTGTTTGTCTTAGATTGAGCCTTGGTGGTTTATGGGACGCAGAAGTCAGTACCGTCACGCGGTAGCGTCGGGTCGCCTCGATTCTGTGTGCCTAATTCATAATGCGACCCGACGCTACCGCGTAACGGTACTGACTTCTGCGTCCCAAGAGCTACTTTTGCAAGAGCCTCTAAAAGCATATCGGACACACTGAAGCTCACTATTTAGGAACCGTGCGATCGCTGAACACTATTTCACCAAGCCTGGGAAGTACATGAAAGTCGTCTTGAAGCGTCGGGGACCAGGCGAGTTCCGCCCCGACTGGCAACTTTTCAACTCGATACAGATTCAGCCGCCAACGGTCACCGACCCTTGGTGGCAGATGAGATGCCGTGATGATGTCCTCCAAAGGCAACGCGATTTCACAACTCCAGGCACGGTCGTTTTCCTTACCATCAACAGTTCCATCAACACTGACAGCCCAACGCAACTTTTCACTGTTCCAACTTTCGTAATGTATCGGCTTCCGAGTGTTGATGAGATAAATGTCGAGCATTGTTCCCAGTGGATTCACTTCCAGCTCAATGTAGTTTGGAATTGAAGGATCTGCCTGTAGGAAAACTTCGACAACCTCTTCCAACCAAAGATGCTCATCTCGCTTCTTCATCGTGGACCAGATGTTTGTATCAGCTGAATGAAAGGCAAAGTAAATAAAGCTTTGGTCGTAAATGATCTTAGCCTCGGTTACCAGCTTCGTGGGGCTACCATCGCGATTATTCACGAAGGCGCCGAGCGCCGGTGCGTCCTTCCAGGCGCGCTCATTGAGTTGACCGTCTATTTCAAGTTTGGTAGTTACCCGTGAGACTTCGTACGTGGGTAGTGGTTGTGACTTTAGCGGAACAGTCAAGCCACCCCAACAAATCGCGAGCATTATGAGACGAACGAACATTTGGTTTTCGAGTGTCCTACATGCTTTAGCTTGACGGCTTTGAAGTGTCCGATGTGCTTGGGACCCAGAAGTCGGTACCGTCACGCGGTAGCAAGCGTCGGGTTTTTTTACTTAGTGCACTGAATCGAGGCGACCCGACGCTACCGCGTGACGGTACCGACTTCTGGATCCCAAAGCACATCGGCCACCAATTCCTTTACGAGACGGCATCAGATATTTCCTTGGTCGTACTAAATGGCCACTGCTTAGTGCTACGCGACCAGATCAAGAAACAGGCCAGTCCCAATAGAATTGATGCCAGGCCGAATGCGATGATGGTCCAATCTGTCGTCGCAAAAACGAAAACCCAGCCAAATAACGCCAATAGATTTGGCAATGGATACAACCAAATACGATAAGGACGATCTAATTCCGGTTTATTCCGGCGTAATAACGACACGCCGACGATTTGTCCGATGAACTGGATCAGGATACGCGTAGTAATCAGTGCGTCGATCACCATTCCTAAGGAAAAGAAACTACAGACAATTGCGATCACTCCGAGCACCAGAAGCGAAACAAAAGGAAAGTTCTTCTTTGGATGAAGTCGTCCGAACACTTTAAAGAAGTAACCATCGATTGCAGCTGCATAGGGAATGCGCGAATAGCCAAGCAAAAGCGCGAAGACTGAACCGAAAGCTGTCCAAAGTACCATTGCTGTAAAAATCGTCGCGACGCCACGACCATAAATCCGCTCCATGAAGATCGACACAATAAAGTTTGATTCAGTGTGTTCGGAGGCGGGCACGAATTCTCGCCACGGTACTACTCCAATGACGGAGAAATTTACGGCGATGTAAATCAACGCAACTGCTATCACGCTGATGATTATTGAACGCGGTATCGTTCGCCCCGGTTGTTTGACCTCGTCGCCTATGTAGCAAATGTCGTAATACCCTAGATAATCGTAGATACCAATCCGAGTGGCGGCTCCTAGTCCAAGGAAGAAACCCAGTGAGAAATTGAAAGCGCCGGGCGGAAAATCAAAAGCCAGACTCGATTTGAAGTTGAACGCTCCAGTCACAATCACAGCCAGCGTTGTGAGGATCGTTCCCGTCCACAAAACGACGGTAAGTTTGCCGATAAAGGTTATTCGCCGATACAGAAGCGCGATGTTCAGAGCACCAAGCCCTACGACTACGGCAAGGGACTGTGTCCGACTGATGTCTTTCCAGATGTAACCAAGGTATTGAGTAAAGCCTGTCTCTTATACACATCTGACGCTGCCGACGAGGTGTCACCGGTGTAGTTCTCGGGGGGGGCCG
>JBKPQV010000323.1:0-10364 GCA_046734235.1 Acidobacteriota bacterium | reverse complement strand
CGCATGACATACTCTTATCCAAGTGACAACAATCTTGGTAAGCGGGGCACGCGGGGACGCGTGCGCTCCCAGGACGAGTGTTCGTATTTAGAATTAGCGGGTTACTAAAGGCATGAGCTTATCAAAACGAGCGCAACTGACTACTGACCACTGACTACTGCTTACTGCCTACTGCTTTCTGCCAACTGCCTATCGCCGGGATTTCAAAACTCAACGTTTCGTTCTCTTGTACGTTATCCGCGGTAGCCTTACTATCAACTCAACCCTGTGGATAACTCTGATCGAAGCCAAATACGCTATAGCCTCCTCCGTGCTGTTTTATTCCTACTTACCTGCTTGTGTGTTTCCCCCTTCATAAACGCTCAAACCTCAAATCCTGGTCCCATCAAATTCTCGGAGTTTGGTAACGTGCCGGCTGACGATGCCCAGGCATACTTGGATTTGTTTGCCCAGGAGTTGCATAAAAACGACAAAGTTTCAGGAGCGATCGTCGGATATCGCCTCGATTCGAATTTGTCCGGAGAATTCCTGAGATCTCTGTATGGCTACTTCGATTATCTAGTGGACACGCGAGGCGTGGCTGACGAACGGCTGCGGGTTATTGATGGTGGCGTTCGTAACAAGCGTGGGGTGGAACTGTATCTGTTGCCACAAGGCGCCGATATAGTTGGTGCCGCAAAGACCCCGTTGCTACGGGCAACACCTTTCGATCAAATATACGCGGGTACTGGGTGTTGGCCGGAGTTTACGCTGGATCGTTATGAATTGACTGACGCGCTGAAGTTTTATGCCGCCGCTCTCAAGGAACATCCTGAGGCGAAGGGAATAGTTTTTATCAACCCGTCATCAAGAAAGCCGTTAAGTGAGGCTCGCAAACTGATCTCTGACTCTAAGTCGGAGCTTGAAAAATACGGGTTACCGCCGAACATTATTATCAGGCCGCCCGAACTCACTGAGTGCCATCGGGTTAACTTCTGGCTGCTTCCTTCTACACTTACTATTCCGCCTGTTGCCGACATAGAGCAATTCCTTTTTGCGCAGCTGTTAGTCGAGGCAGAGGAGAACCAATTTACTGTCCGACGTGTTGAGTTCATTGGGAATAGATCGATACGCGATTCTGTTCTGAGGAAGAAGATTCCGGGAATAAATGAAGGGGCGATCTTCCGACGAGAAGTTCTGAATGCTAGTCTGGCTTCGTTGAGTACAGTTCAGGGTATCTACAAAGTGCGACTACAGGATGTTATCGACGTTCGTTTGACTCATCCTGAGAAGACGATCGATCTTTTGATTCTCATTCGACAAAGATCAAACGGAAGGAGGTAGCTATTGATGCGTCTGACTGAGATGGTTTCGTGCTCTGGTTGAGCGGCAAAACTTAGCCCGAGCTTACTCGCTCAAGTTTTGAGCGGGCTTCCCAAACAACCATATGACCCAAACCTGATTGTCGGTTTTGATACAGCCGACGACGCGGGAGTATACCGTCTTCGCGACGACCTCGCTCTGGTCCAAACGCTCGATTTCTTCACTCCTATCGTTGACGACCCGTTCGAATACGGCCGGATTGCCGCTCTTAACTCAATCAATGATGTTTGGGCTATGGCCGGCACGCCCATCACCGCAATGGCGATAACGTGTTTTCCAAAGAAAGGCGTCGATCCTGTAATACTTGCTGAAATCATGCGCGGTGGACTGGAGACGCTCAACGCCCATGGCATTACGTTGATTGGTGGCCATAGCGTCGACAATGAGCAGATCATGTTTGGTTATTCAGTTACTGGTGTAATCGATCCAAACAAGGTTGCGCGAAACGTCGGGGCGCAAGTTGGCGACGTGATCATTCTCACAAAGCCGATTGGTACCGGCGTTATCTCGACTGGCATAAAGAGAGGCAAGGCGAGCGAGGCGGTTGTTCGTGGCTCGGTTGAAACGATGTTGACGCCGGGAAAATATGCAGCTGAAGCAATGAGAGAGTTTGGGGTAAAAGGCGCGACCGATGTGACTGGTTTTTCACTGCTTGGTCATTCCTGGGAAATGGCCTGTGCTAGCAAAGTCACGATTGAAATTGATTCCGGAGCGGTGCCCTTGCTGGACGGTGCCCTGGAGCTCGCGAGCCAGGGAATGCTTACTGGCGCCGATAAAACAAACCGTCAATACGTTGGCGCAGATGTTCGTCTCAGCGAGTCGCTGGACGAGAATTTGGTGAAGCTACTTTTCGATCCGCAAACCGCGGGTGGGATGCTGATAGCGATTTCCCAGGATCGCGCTGAGGAACTCTTGCTGGAACTTCGGAAGCACTACCCGCGGGCTGTTGCTATTGGACGAGTTCACGACCGCGGTTCCCATTCAATTGAAGTCGCTTGAATTTTGTCGGGCTATCGTAATGGATCTTTCAAGCAGGGTAACAAAACTCAACGACTCTCCCGAAAACTCCAAAGGTCAATACGTTCTCTACTGGATGCAGATGTTCAAGCGCGCAAGCCATAACTACGCGCTTAACTTCGCTATCCAGATAGCCAACGAACGTGGATTACCTCTGGTTGTCTATGAGGGACTGAAGTTCTATTACCCCTGGGCAAATGATCGGATTCACACGTTTATTCTGGAGGGTGTTGCTGAAAAGAACGAAGAGTTTAGTGAGCGTGGCATTCGATATGTTTTTTACCTTCAAAGAAACGGGCGAGATCCCCGGAATACTGTGGCTCGTCTGGCAAAGAATGCAGCGCTGTTAGTGACTGACGATTTTCCCTGCTTCATAGTTCCTGATCACAACCAGCGGATTTCTGAACTCAAACTGCCTGTTTTTGCTGTTGATGCTAATGGAATGGTTCCTTTGTTAGCCTTACTAAAAGAGGAATACGCCGCATACACAATTCGCCCGAAGATTAACCGTTTGTTGCCTGACGTTCCACGACGAATCATTACACCCTCAATAAAGAAACAAGGACGCAAGCTGGACATCGACTGTCCCGAAACCGAAGTAGGCTCCGCCAACATCGCCGATCTCGTTGCCTCTTGCGACATCGATCACAGTGTGAAGCCTTCAAAGCTCTACCAGGGCGGTACGGAAAACGGACGTAAACGCCTTAGATACTTCGTTCAAAACATACTTCCGAAGTACGACGACACGCGAAAAGAACCATCAGTTGATGGGTGCTCCCGGTTGAGTCCGTACTTGCATTTTGGTTTTTTGTCGATCCAGGAGGTTGTTGAAGCGGTCGAGCGCGCTCAGGCGCCGAAGGCGAGCAAAGAGGCATTTCTGGAGGAAGCAATTGTCCGGCGGGAACTGTCCTTCAATCTAACTCGTCACAATCGACACTACGACTCGTTGAAGGCGTTACCTCCCTGGGCTCAACAGACGATGCGTGATCACAAAGACGACGAGCATCCGGAATTGATTGATGCTGAGAAGATCGAAGCGGCAGAAACTTACGACGAATTATGGAATGCTGCTCAACGCGAACTGTTGGTTACCGGACACCTGCACAATTACGTGCGCATGTTATGGAGCAAGAAGGTAATCGAGTGGCAGCGAACTTATGAGATGGCTTTCGAGTTACTGGTGCATCTGAATAACAAATATGCACTCGATGGACGCGATCCGAATTCCTATGCTGGAATTCTGTGGTGCTTTGGCAAGCATGACCGGCCCTGGTTTGAGCGCGATATCTTCGGAAAGATTCGGTACATGAGTTCGAAGAGCATGGCGAAAAAGTTTAATGCGAAGAGATATATTGAATGGACCAGAGAAGTGTCCGATATGCTTTAGCTTGTCGGGCAGGAAACACTTTATTGGTCATTTTCCATTTCTCATTTTCCATTTGAAGAGGGACCCGTTGAGTTGTTAATGACCGTTTGGTCGCCCGAATGGTCAGAAAATGGTAAATGAGAAATGGAAAATGACAAATAAGTGTTTTCTGCCCCGACAAGCTAAAGCATATCGGACACTCGCCGCTGGTTCCCCTCTGTGTGAGCGAGTATCATTAGTTTTCCCCATCATCCGGAGCAAGCAAATGGTTTCAGCAATCAGGGATACCACAGGCAAGCAGGCGCTGATCGAGCTTTACAAAAGCGTTCGGGCGCGAACGATGGAGATCGTTGCACCACTTGAAATTGAGGACTATGTAATTCAGACCGCTGAGTTCATGAGTCCCCCGCGTTGGCATATTGGGCACACCTCCTGGTTTTTCGAAACTGTCCTGCAGGCAAACAAACCCGGCTATCGGGTTTATTCCGAAGATTTTCTCTTCTACTTCAATTCTTATTACGAAGGCTTTGGTAATCGGATCGAACGTCCCAAGCGCGGCACGAAGTCGCGGCCAACTGTGAAAGCGACCGTTGCTTACCGTAATCACATCGACGAGCAGATTTTGGAGTTTCTCGACTCAATTGAAGATCTCAATTCAATTCGGCCCTTGATAAGGTTAGGGCTCGAGCACGAGATGCAGCATCAGGAGTTGCTCGTCTACGACATTAAGCATCTGTTGTGTGATCAATTTGGGGTTTCGCTGAAACCCAAACCTGCCTCGGCTGTTCGCGTGGAAGGAATGGCGGAGGTTGAAGGGGGATTGATCAAGCTTGGCTATGTTTCGATCGCCTCGCTGTACCAAAGCGGTGCCGCGCCACCGCACTCCAGGGAGTTCGCGTTTGATAATGAGAAACCTGAGCACCCAGTTTTCATTAAAGACTTCGCGATTGATAAAGCGCTTGTTACTAACGGGGATTTTCTCGAGTTCATTCGCGATGGAGGTTACAAGAACTTTCGTTGGTGGTTTTCCGAGGGGTGGGAAACCGTAAACCGCGAACATTGGCATGCGCCGCTCTATTGGGAGGTTCACGACGGCCAGTGGTTTCTACGTGACTTCGATGGGCTTCGTCCGGTCTCGGAACGACAAGATGAGCCGGTGTGCCACGTCAGTTTTTTTGAAGCTTCAGCTTACGCGAAATGGATCGACAAGCGTTTGCCGACAGAACCTGAGTGGGAAAAGACGGCGTGTTATGATGCGGGCGGTTCGAAACGACTATTTCCCTGGGGCGACCACGCGCCCACCCCTTCAACAGCGAACTTGTTCGAAAACGGTCACTGGTCGGTGTCGCCGGTTGGAGCGTATCCTGAAGGTGCGACTTTTCATGGTTGTCACCAGTTGATTGGAGATGTGTGGGAATGGACGACGTCCGACTATGTTCCTTACCCGGGTTTCATGTCGGAGTTTGATGAATACAACGACAAGTGGTTCGTGAACCAGAAAGTCTTACGTGGCGGTTCCTTCGCAACGCCACAAGTGCACATAAGATCGACATATCGCAATTTCTTTCACGCACATGAGCGCTGGATGACTTCAGGGTTCAGGTGCGCGAAGGACCTTTAAAGAAATCCTCTGTGTCTCCGTGTTCTCCGCGCCTGTGTGTTAGATCAAGTTCTCGGATTCTAAGACGCTAATTGCAACACAGAGGCCCAGAGAACACAGAGACACAGAGAATCTTTTCCCCCATGCGAAAAGTCATTGCCGTAGTAATGCTTTTGCTAACCGTGCTGTTAGGAATTGGGTTATCACAAAAGCGCAGACACAAAGCTAAAACAAAACCGAAACCAAAGGCCGTTGCCCGGTCACTGGTCGTAAAAGTTATTTCCTCCGCTGAAATGATCTGTGGCAGCAGTGAGTGTCCAACTCGAGAGTCGTCGGTTAACTTGAGTGCCACTTCGACTGTGCCAACGAATGCACAGTTGACTTTTCAATGGACTGTAACTGGTGGCAAGCTGATGTCAACGGGAAGTACCACGAAGTGGAATTTGAATAATGTATTTCCTGGCGTTTATACCGCTTCCGTAAAGGTCTCCGATCAGCAAGGTGGAACCGG
This sequence comes from Acidobacteriota bacterium, assembly GCA_046734235.1. GTDB lineage: Bacteria > Acidobacteriota > Blastocatellia > Pyrinomonadales > Pyrinomonadaceae > PSRF01. The sequence goes on along the minus strand of JBKPQV010000323.1, from coordinate 4,508 downwards.
CAACGATCAGGTACAAATTAGGGTGGTAAGTTGTGGTGGGTGCCAGAACTCCACACCCTGTCCAGTGATTTCGGTTTCCTGTCCCGATGAAGTTGACGGGAAAGCGCGCTTTAAGTTTTTAGCCACAGTCGCCGGAGGGCCATTGCTCAAAGCTCCTCCAACATACTTGTGGACGGTAAGTTCGGGAAAGATTACCAACGGTGATACATCTTCAGACATCGACGTCGATGCTGCAGAAGACGAAGATGAGATTCGAGGCACCGTCTATGTAGGTGGATATGATCCTGACTGTCCGACAATCGCTTCATGTACATCAAAGATCAAAAGGTTACTACCTTAGCCAGGAGAACGCCATGACCCCAGCATTCTTGTTAAGTACCTGCCAAAAGTTCAGAGTCATTCTGCTCGGAGCAGTCTTAATCGCCTTAGCGCCAACGGCATTCGCGCAGGGGGATGCTAAGAGCGCGACTGGGTCGGAGCCCGTACCGTCTACAGCGAAACCAAAGTCGGTAGACTCAAACCCAGCCGTCACGCCTAAATACACAACGCCGAAGAATCCTTTGGACGAAGCCTACGGCGCGAAAATCAAAGAGTTCACTACAGAAAAATATTTCATGACTGAACTCGTCGATCACTTACCTGCGTCGGGCACAATTCCTTCGCCCGAGAAAATTCTTGGCTATGCTGTGGGAACGCCAAACAAGCTGACGCACGTGGCGGATTTGAATAAATACTATCGTGCCCTGGCTGCTGCGAGTCCTCGCGTTCGTGTTTTGGTAGCACCGGAGAAGAGTGAAGAGGGCCGTGAGCAACTCATGGTAATTGTTAGCGATGAAGCAAATCTCGCAAAGCTGGATCGTTATAAAGAGATAACTGCGAAGCTTGGAGACCCGCGAACCATTACACCGGCAGAAGCGCAGACTTTGGTAACTGAAGGTAAACCTTTTTACTGGGCCTCCGGTTCAATCCACTCTCCCGAAACTGGTTCACCCGAGATGTTGATGGAAATGGCCTACCGGATAGCGGTTGAGGATTCACCTTTCATTGAAGCAATTCGCAAGAACGTGATCGTCATGATCACGCCGGCTTTGGAAGTGGACGGACGTGATCGAATGGTTGACCTCTACAACTATCGCAAAGCTAACGCGGGCAAACCTGCTCCAGGCCTAATCTTCTGGGGAAAGTATGTCGCCCACGACAACAACCGTGATGGTCTTGGATTGGCCCTTGCACTAACACGCAATCAGATGCGGTTGTTTCTCGAGTATCACCCCACTGTTCTTCACGATCTGCACGAATCAGTTCCTTATCTCTACACCATGACGGGAACTGGTCCATACAACGCATGGCTTGATCCGCTGGCGATTGATGAATTTCAGTTACTCGCTTACCACGAAATTGAAGAGATGACGAAGCGTGGCGTACCCGGTGTTTGGACACACGGTTTCTACGATGGTTGGGCGCCAAACTACATGCTCTACATCGCAACCGGGGGAAATTCGATTGGTCGCTTTTATGAAACCTTCGGTAACGGCGGCGCTGACACTCGTGATCGAACGCTTGGTCCCAACGATACGAATCGCGTTTGGTATCGCCCGAATCCGCCCTTTCCGCGCGTGAAATGGTCGATGCGCAACAATGTAAACATGCAGCAGTCGGCCATACTGTTCGCGATGAATTTTGTTGCTAATAACTCAGAGCGGTTCCTGAACAACTTTTATTTGAAGAGCAGACGATCGATTGAGAAAGCCGCGAACGAAGGTCCGGCGGCCTACATTATTCCCGGTGATACGCCGCGTCCAGTAGAAGCTGCTGACATGGTTAACTTGATGAGGTTGCGGGGAATTGAAATTCAGACCGCGAATAAAGAGTTCACCGTCAAGGATCAAAAGTATCCGGCCGGTTCGTACATTGTGCGAATGGATCAACCCTATTCACGTATGGCTGATATGTTGCTTGACACTCAGTACTACAACGTCAGCGATCCGAATCCATACGACGACACTGGTTGGACCATGGGGCCGATGCGCAATGTGAAGACGGTGCGTGTAGTTGATAAGAGCATTTTGACAGTCCCGATGACGCTACTAAAGAGTGACGCAAAGGTGACTGGCTCACTGGCCGCAGGTTCCTCGCCGGTGGCTTTTGTAATTAATCACAACACCGATAACACGCTGGCCACCCTTCGGTTCCGTCTTAAAGACGTCAAGATTGGTGCGGCGGAAGACTCGTTCAAGGTTGGTGATCAGCAATTCAACACCGGTTCCTTTATCGTTAAGCTTGAGGGGAATCCAGCAGACGTTCGCACTCGTCTACAGACTGCGGTGACTGAGTTGGGTCTGAAAGCTGTAGGCGTTGACAAGATGCCGGTAGTTAAAACTCACGAGCTTGCCGTTCCCCGAATCGGCATTGTTCACACCTGGACCAATACACAAAACGATGGTTGGTACAGGATCGAGTTTGACCGCCTGCAAGTTCCTTACACATATATTTCTATTCATGTGTTACGCGACACTCAGAGATTGCGTGACAAATTCGACGTACTGATATTTCCGCCGGTGGGTGGTTCGGCCCAAACGATAGTAAATGGCATTCCAATGCGTGGAGATCCAATTCCCTGGAAGGCATCAGCGCTAACGCCGGCAATGGCGAACTCGCCTGATCAAACCGACGACATTCGTGGAGGTATTGGTCTGACTGGCGTAGCCAACTTGCAGAAGTTTGTAGAAGAAGGTGGATTGTTCATAACCGTTGGCGGTGTTTCGAATATTCCTATTGATTACGGAATCACTACCGGCGTTTCGGTGCAAGCTGCCGACAAGTTACAGGCACGCGGTTCAATCTATAACGCCACATTTGCCGACAAAAAGAGTCCGATTGCGTACGGATACAGCGACAACCTTGGTATTTACTTCAGTCAGGCGCCGCTGTTTCAAGTAGCTGCTGCTGGTGGTCCAGGTGGTGGATTTGGCGGCGGTGGAGGAGGTGGAGGTGGTCAAGGCGCCGGCGCGGGACAGGGCGCTAATCGAGCATCGGGGCGCGGTGGTGTTGGTGACGCGGATATTATCCAGGCGATGCCGCAACCAAGACCGCTCGATCCTTCAGATCGCTCAGCTACTGACCAGGCTGCTGCTGATCAAAGAGAGAACTTGTTCTTTATTCCCCCACAACTCCGACCTCGAGTTGTCCTGCGGTTCGGATCAGATGAGAAAACCTTACTGATCAGTGGCATGCTCGCTGGCGGATCTGAGTTAGTTAACAAGCCGGCGGTCGTCGACGTTCCGGTTGGGCGTGGACACGTTGTAATGTTTGCAACCAATCCCATGTGGCGACATCAAACGCAAGGCGAGTTTTTCTTGATCTTTAATGCGGTGCTCAACTACGACAACCTTGGAGCCGGCCGCAGCGAACCCGCGGGCGGTGGTGATCGCCAACGTTCGTCTGCGGACGATCAATAACTGACAAAGGGTCTTCAGGCTTCAGCTGTTGGACGCAATTCCATTCGGCCCAAGCTGGAGAGCCGACAAACTAGAATCTCTCTGGAGAATTTGAATATGAAAAAGAGCTTGATTGCTACAACCATTGTTGCTGCGATTTTGCTTGGCGTTTCCGCACTAACATTTCCCTCTATAGCTCAGAACGCAAACAGCTCAAGCACAACAAACCGAAATCAAAATCAAAATGATTCTCGATCAATCACATCGCGCGATTTGAAAACGGCGGAGAAACAGGATTTTTCTACGGCGACGTGGGAATTGCCTGAAGATGCGAGCCGGACGAAGAACCCGGTTGCAACTTCGGAAGAGTCGGTTGCAAAAGGCAAGGAGCTCTACCTGGCGCGAGAAAAAGGTAACTGTATCTTTTGTCACGGCGACACTGGTGCGGGTAATGAAGCCAACCTGCCACGTTTGCGACGAAAACCAGCGGACCTAACCAGTAAAGAACGCATGTCTTCTATGACTGATGGAGAGGTGTATTGGAAAATCTCCAAAGGCATTAATGGGATCATGCCCGCTGGCGAGAAGAAAATGACTGAAGAAGAACGTTGGCATGTCGTGAATTATGTGAGGACGCTTGTAAAGAAGGAATAGGGCGAATAGGACTAATAGGACAATGGGAATAGGACCTATGGGACCACGAGGACCAATTATTCATTAGCTGTCCTTTTAGAAGTTCTTCTCGGCGTAGTCAGCAATTTCTTTCAGCGATGCGTCGGCCACCACTCTAAAAACTTTTACCGGACAACTGGCTGGGATCTGCGGGGCCATTAGTGAGTCAGCAATCACAAATGCCGCCGAGCCCAGCCCTTTTTCCCATCCACGTTGCCGGGCATCACGAAAACTAAGCGCGTCGGCGTCCAGCCCAGCTGCCACGAGCATCGTTCTCGCCCAACGTAAAAACTCAGGCCAACGAGAAACTATTGCGACCAGGGAATCTGAAGGTGGACGAGTCTGCCCACGCATCGATTCGGCAACTGAAGCTGAATGGATAACCAGGAGATCAGATGA
>JBKPQV010000322.1:0-6464 GCA_046734235.1 Acidobacteriota bacterium | reverse complement strand
CCCTTAATCAACCAAAACCTTTGCTGGACTGCGCAGGCAAGCCAATGCTCGAACATGTCGTCGATAACCTCGCCACGATTCCTTACATCGATATTGCCTACATCGTCACCAACGCTAAGTTTGCCGATCACTTTCAGCGTTGGGCAGACAATAATGGAAATGACCGGCACTTTTGTTTTGAAGTCGTAAACGATGGGACCACCGACGAATCAAACCGCTTAGGAGCCATCGGTGATCTGAACCTGGTACTTACGAAGTACGACATCAAGGACGACGTGATCGTGGTGGGTGGCGATAATCTTTTCAGCGACGATCTTTTTGACTTCGGCGAGTTTTGTCTCGAGAAGAACGCCCCAGTGTTAGCTGTTTATGACGTTGGTAATTTGGAAGAAATTAAGAAATACAATTCGATTGAGATTAATGAAGATGGTCAAATAACCTTCTTTGAAGAAAAGCCGGCACAACCGAAAAGCACCCTGACAGGCATTGCCCTCTACTATTATCCAGAATCGGCCTTACCGCTAATTCATCAATACATCGCTGAAGGTAACAATCCTGATCAGCCTGGACGATTGGTGCAATGGATGTATCCCCGGGTTCCGTTCTACACGTGGAAGGTACCGGGGTTGTGGTTCGATGTGGGATCGAAGGAAACACTCGAGGAAGCAAATAGAGTTTTCGGCGAATTTAAGCGATCGTGATTTCTTAAAAATAGCTGGCGGTAAACTTTATTGAAACTCACCTGCAAACCCTTCGGCACGACTCCCGAGGGAACCGACGTCAATCTCTATACCTTTGCGAGCCCCAATGGATTTGAAGTGTCGATTACGAATTTCGGTGGGGCTATCACTTCGATAAAAGTTCCTGATCGAAATGGAGAACTGACGGATGTTGTTTTGGGATATGAAACTCTTGCTGAGTATGGAAGACATCCGAGGTTTCTCGGGGCGTTGATTGGTCGACACGCTAACCGGATCGCGCAGGGCAGATTTACTTTGAATGGCATTCCTTACCAACTGCCGCAGAATAACGGCGTCAATCACCTTCACGGAGGTCGAGGATTTCATAAAGTCGTTTGGCGTGATGCGCCAATTGAAAACGATGACGCTGTTGGCGTGAGCCTTAATTACCTGAGTGCAGATGGCGAAGATTCGTATCCGGGGAATTTATCGGTCCAAGTCAATTACCTTGTGAGCCGCAATCAAGAACTGCGTGTTGAGTATCGGGCTACTTCCGATAAAGACACGATCGTCAACCTTACCAACCACTCCTATTTTAATCTCGCTGGTAAAGGGGACGTTCTCGGTCACGAACTGCAGATAAATGCCGACAAGTTCACACCTGTCTCCGCGGAATTGATTCCAACTGGAGAAATCCGCTCAGTTGAAAATACTCCGCTCGATTTTAGAGCTCCCGCACGGATCGGAGATCGCATCAACGCTCCTTATGATCAATTACAGTTTACTGGTGGATACGATCACAACTTTGTGTTGCGCGAGTCAGATGAACAATTGAAGTTGGCAGCACGAGCTGTTCATCCAGAGTCAGGTCATTCTCTGGAAGTCTTCACAACTCAACCTGGACTGCAATTTTATTCTGGAAATTTTCTGGATGGCAGCCTGACAGGAAAGAGTGGTGTGGCGTACGAGAAATACGCGGCATTCTGTTTAGAGACTCAACATTTTCCTGATGCACCAAACCATTCGAATTTTCCGTCGACGGTGCTGAGGACTGGTGACGAGTACAAACACGATACCGTGTTCAAATTTGGATGACCTTGAAAACCTAACCACAAAGCCTCAAAGACACGAAGCCACGAAAAGCAATCAACATGTCATTTAATTTCGTGCCTTTGAGTCTTAGTGTTTTGGTGGTTAAGGTGTTGCCGCAATTTCGCACACTCGACAGGCTCTTCCATTTCAACTTGCAATCACAACTTAAAGTGCTAGCGCGTCGTTAACGATCTGAGCTTGTTCTTTCTGGTGAATGCTGTAGGAGCCAGTTGCCGGACTTGCCGAAGCCGTTCGCCCGATATACTTCGGACGTTCACTGACCGGTAACAAATCAACCAGTCGTGGCTCTACAAATGTCCAGCCCCCCATGTTCTGTGGCTCTTCCTGTGCCCATACAAGTTGCTTTGAATTTGAATACTTAGAAAGAGCATCTCGCACACTGGTCAACGGGAATGGGTAAAACTGTTCCAGTCTCAACACAGCTACTCTGCTTTCACCTGATTTCTTTCGCGCCTCGTTGAGATCGTAGTAGACCTTACCGCTGCAGAGCACAACTTTTTCTACAGAAGCGGCGTCGGTGATTTCGGCGTCGTCGATCAAGGGTCTGAAACCGCCGCTCGTTAAATCAGCGACAGACGATGACGCAGCGGGGAGGCGTAACAGGCTCTTAGGAGTCATCACAATTAACGGACGTTCCATCCCCGGCTGCACCTGACGGCGAAGCAGATGAAAATACTGAGCCGGTGTTGTCGGATAACAAACCTGCAAATTGTTCTCGGCACAAAGCTGTAGATAACGCTCTAGTCGTGCGCTCGAGTGTTCCGGACCTTGCCCTTCATATCCATGCGGAAGCAGCATCACCAACCGCGATGTCTGTTTCCATTTGTCTTCCGACGCGGCAATATACTGATCGATGATCGTTTGGGCACCATTGCCAAAATCACCAAATTGAGCTTCCCATAAAACGAGCGCATTCTGAGCAACAACCGTGTAGCCGTATTCAAAACCCAGAACGCCTTCTTCTGACAAAGAACTATCAAACACTTCAAACCGGGCTTCTGGATTTTTGTCTGCGCGTAACTCCGAAAGGGGAACCCAGGATTTTCCTGTTTGCGTGTCGTAAAGGACAGCGTGGCGCTGACTAAATGTCCCGCGCCCTGAGTCCTGCCCGCTCAAGCGAACTCGAGTGCCGTCTAAGACAAGAGAGCCAAAAGCAACGGCCTCAGCAAAAGCCCAATCTAGTGGTGCGACGCCATCACCCATCTTTGCGCGTCGCGCGAGCTGACCAACCATCTTCGGATTAATATTGAAGCCATCAGGCACAACAGCAATCTTCCGACCGATGTTGCTAACAACCTCAGCATCAACGGCCGTTGGAACGATCGACGAGCCATCCATTTCAACTACATCGGGTTGCGGTTGAACCGGTTCCTCTTTAACTTTGCGCTTTGCATTAGCTAACGCCTCTTCGTAACGGCGCACACGTTCTTCAATCAGGCCGTTCACTTCCTCTTCAGTTACGACGCCTTCTTTAATTAACCGTTTGGAGTAAATCGTTCGAACCCCGGGATGTGCTTTTACGCGCGCGTACATCAGCGGTTGGGTATAACTCGGCTCATCAGTCTCGTTGTGACCAAGGCGACGGAATCCCACCAGATCAAGCACGACGTCCTTGTTAAATTCCTGGCGGTAATCGAGGGCAATTTGCAGCGCTCGATAAGCTGCCTCGGGATCGTCTCCGTTGATGTGGAAAATTGGCAGCTGCGTCATTCGTGCAACGTCTGTTGAGTAGATAGTCGAGCGACCCGCCTCGGGAGACGTGGTGAAGCCAATCTGGTTGTTTATGATGATGTGAATCGTACCGCCTGTGCGATATCCTTTCAGACCGGCCAGATTCAAGGTTTCCATCACAATGCCCTGGCCGGCGAAAGCAGCATCACCATGTAGTAGAACGGGTAATGCGAGATCAATCACCTCTTCACGCGTCCTCGAAAAACGGTCCAAGGTCAAGTCCTGCTTGGCCCTGACCATTCCTTCAACAACTGGATCGACAGCTTCGAGATGGCTCGGATTAGGCGACAACGATAAACGCACAAGACGTCCCGTTTCGGTCACACGCTCACTTGAGGCACCCTGGTGATATTTGACGTCGCCTTCATCCGCTGGAAACTCGGGATGAACTGAACCTTCAAATGCCGCAAAGATTCGTTCGCAAAGATTCCCAATAACATTCGCCAGCACGTTCAAACGACCGCGATGCGCCATCCCCAGGGTAATGTCTTCAACTCCGCGTTCGGAGGCGCCTTCGATCAATCGATCGAGCACCGGGATCACGGTTTCGCATCCTTCGAGCGAAAATCGTTTCTGGCCCAAATACTTAGTATGCAGAAAACGTTCGAACTGTTCAGCTGATATCAGTTTCCACAACAGGCGCTTTTTAACTTCAACTGGAATTGGTTGAGGCTCGACGAATTGTTGGCGAATCTGCTCGCGGATCCAGGTCTTCTCTTCCTTGCTTTGGATGTGTCGATACTCAATACCAACTTTGCCACAGTAAGCATGTTGCAGAATGTCGAGGATTTCCCGCAGGGTTCCACTTTCTCGATTAGCCAGCCCATCGGTAATAAACTCGCGATCGAGGTCCCAGATCGTCAGCCCGTACGTTTCGATGTCGAGCTCAGGGTGATAAAGGATCGGCAAGGCATGAAGTGGATCGATATCGGCGATTAAATGTCCGCGCACTCGATACGCATTTATCAATTCAATTACACGCGCTTCTTTGATCGTCTGTTCTCGTTGGTGATCTGCGGAAAGAAAGAACGGGTTACGATCCTGACTCCAAATATGCGGTGGGTAGGGAATACCAAGGTCCGCAAAGATAGCGTTGTAGAAAGAATTCTTTCCAATCAAAAACTCGTGAACTCTGGCAAGGAACGCTCCTGACTCGGCACCCTGAATAATCCGGTGATCGTAAGTACTACTGATCGAAATTGCTTTACTGATTCCGAGTTGTGACAGCGCCTCGGGAACCATTGCCTGGTACTCCGCCGGGTACTCAATCGCTCCGGTCGCGATGATTAACGCTTGTCCCGCCATCAACCTGGGAATTGAAGCTACGGTGCCAAGCGTACCCGGATTCGTTAGCGAGATAGTGGTTCCCTGAAAATCAGCGATTTGAAGTTTTCCGTCTCGAGCTCGCTTGATAACGTCATCGTAAGCGCTAAGGAACTGCGAGAAGGTCAGGCTATTTGCATTCTTGATGTTGGGAACCAGGAGGCTGCGTGTGCCATCCTTTTTTGTAAGGTCTACCGCTACACCAAGATTGACTTCGCTTCGAACCACTCGACTCGGTGTACCGTCAACCACACCGTATCCATCATTGAGCTGCGGGAAATCATCAAGTGCGCGAACAACAGCCCAGGCAATCAGATGAGTGTATGAAGCTTTACCGCGGTCATTCTCACCGAGATATTTGTTTATCAAGCGCCGATTCTCATCGAGGAGCTTCACCGGGATACGACGTTCCGACGTCGCTGTCGGAACCGTAAGGCTAGTCTCCATATTTTCGACGATCTTTAGTGCGGCTCCCCTGATAGCGTTCACTTGGGCGTCCGGGGTAACAACTGGTGCGGGGCTTGGTTTTGTTTCCTGTTCGGGCTTTGCTGTAACTGCGACCTGCCTGGTTGCCGCAGCACCGTCACTCTCATTCTTACTAACTGCAGCCTTTAGGCCATTCCCAGAAGCTGGTCCAACTTCTACACCTTCGCCAGTTAGCTCACTAAAATACGCTCGCCACGAATCGTCAACGAGTGAAGGGTTACTGCGGAAGCGCTCCAAAAGGCCCTGGACATACGCCGCATTGGCGCCGAATTCCTCGGCGATCATCTCTGCTAAATCAATCTTCTTTTGCTGACTCAAACCTTGATTACCTCTTCAGGATGGACACGACCTCTTAGTCTATATTTTGAGGAATTGCGTCACAATTTCGTTAGTGTGTTTGACCGGATAGACTACCATCAAAGGAAATCAATTGCACTTAGGGAGCCTAAAGCCAAACGTCCTGGTTTCAGTTTTTCTCTATTAAATCCGCACTCTGCGTTTGGACGGACCTCTTCGTGTTGTTTCGTGTCATTTCGTGGATCGAGGTTTTCGAACCCGGAGAGACGATCCACGAACTTACACGAAACAACACGAAGTGCATTACCGACAGACTGCCAGTGTGAAAAATAACCCGTGAAAATAACTCCTCTTCAGTGTTATCGTAGCGGCCCGTCAAAAGTACAAATTTCGACTCCGTTTCACGCCAAACAATATGAATGAGACCCCTGAGCCCCGTACGCGACTCCGGACCATAGTCGTGTTTGGGTTGTTACTCCTTATCTTCGGAGCAGTAATCGCGTTTGGTTACTTCGCAACGTTCTCCCGTCCAGTGACAACTGTAATTCTCGTACGGCACGCAGAGAAAAAGATTGAGCCAGATAACCCGGATCCTGACCTTACCCCGGCAGGTGAAGCACGAGCCCAGGAAATAGCCCGGATGTTTGCTGGTTCAGGCATTAACGCGATTTACGCCACTCACCTTAAACGTACCCAACAAACCGTAAAACCACTCGCAGATAAGACGGGGATTACGCCCACGATTCTTAATGCAAGTCAAACCGATGAACTTGCAAAACAGATCACAAGTAACCATCGCGGTCAAACAATCTTTGTAGCCGGACATAACAATAC
>JBKPQV010000321.1:0-7180 GCA_046734235.1 Acidobacteriota bacterium | reverse complement strand
TCACGCCCTCACGAAGCGCCCAGCTGCAAGTTTGAACGTTCTTGATGCGCAGCGCTCGCATTGCCCCTTCGAGGATGAAACCACCAGACACAATAATGTCAGCACGTTGCGGCGAGATCCCAATAGCAGTCCTCCTCTTATGTGACGACATTCTCGCCAGAGCTTCATTAAGTCGGGCAAGTTGCCTCAGTTTAATTATCGTTGGTGGTGGACTGGCAGGATCAAATATTTCCCCCGAGTAGTATCTGATTGCTGCGCCCAGAGCGAGAATCGTGCCCGAAGTACCAGTTACTGAACTCCAGCGAACGTTGCGAAGTTCACGGGTTGGCCGTTGAAATGCGGAACGAATCTCAGTGCGCAAATTCTCAAGCTCTTTTGCTTTTGGAGGATCCTTAGTAATAAACCGTTCTGTTAATCCGACCGCTCCTAACCGCAACGAGAAAAGCGACGTAGGCTCGCCGTTGCGATAGATCGACAACTCAGTAGAACCGCCACCAATATCAATGTTCAACTGAGACGTCTTTCTATTGCCGCAGGCTCGATGCGCCGCGAGACCAATGAGACGAGCTTCTTCGATTCCAGAAAGCACCTCGACGTTCAGGCCGGTCTTTTGCGCAATTGTTTTGATGAATGCTGCAGCATTATTTGCCTCGCGTACCGAGGCAGTAGCAATCGCAACTATTCGTTCAGCTCCGCGAGCCTCAGCAATAGAACGAAAGCGCTTGATGCAATTTGCCGCACGCAGAATCTCTGCGCGATTCAAGTGACTCTTTACGAGTGTTTCATGTCCGAGCCGGACAACCTCCTTCTCGCGCGTGAGAACCGCGAAGGAGTCGCTGGCCGCTGCATCAACGACCACAAGCTTAATTGAATTGGAGCCGATATCGATTGCGGCGAGTTTCAAGAGAGCGCTTTCTTTTTTATGGCGGAAATATCAATTGGTGTTGTGGGAGCCTGGGCTAGTTGAGTAATTCCCGCCTGTTCTTCACCAGACCCAGCCGAATCGACAACTTTGGCGACGGCCCGGCGAAGATCTGCTGCGACGCTGCGAACAGACCGGGATGCGTTGAGTACATGAAACCCGAACTCTTCACTGAGCCGATCAAATTCTTTAAGCATTCGAGTTTGATAAACGAGAAAACTGTCAAAGAAATCCTCACCAAGATGAAGATCCATTCCCGACTCCCAATAATCAAAACCCCGGCCAGACGCCAGAACCCGTGCCACAAGTTGCTGCGGAGACTGAATACGTAAATAGAAGACCGCGTCGGGGACGAGTGCCATTTCATAAATGGATCTGATCCACGCCGAATCAATGCCACGAACTTCAGCACGTGCCATTGATGAATAGATATAGCGATCAGTTAACACTACAAAGCCCGCTCGCAATGCCGGCAGCATTTCATTCTCGAGCCGATCAACGAAATCGCTGGCGTAAAAAAGTTGCATTGTCAGCCGGCCGAGCGTGTGACCAGTCTTTGCTTTCTTGATACCGCGTCCTGCCAGGACTGACCGCGTCATACCGGTGTCGAGGACAGCGTGACCGCGAGACTCCAACCACGTGCGCAATAATGCAATGTGTGTCGAGCGACCAACACCGTCGGTGCCCTCGATCACGATTAATTTGCCGCTGTACTCTTCCTGGTCAACACCTGGAAGGGGGGCGCCATAAAACTGTTTGGTACTAATTGGACTTGGACCGCCTTCTCTTTAAATGTTGACTGATGAGCAAGCGCATCTCGCGCTGTTGTCGTTCAATTGATCGGCTGGCATCAATTACAGTAAGGCCGAATTCCGGCACCATGCGATCGTACTCATCCAGGATTTTGCCTTGAAAAATTTTGAAGCTTTCTTCCGAATCGTCTGAAATCTCAAGATCCATGCCCGCCTCGTAGTACTTTAGGTCTGGTCTGCCGGAAATGATGCGATCAATCGCAATATCGAGCGGGGCTCTAAAAAAGAAAGCTATGGTTGGCTTTACGGCAAACGAATAGACTCGACGTACCCAATCACGATTGCAACCACGAGCGACATCTCTGGCGAATGCGGTGTAGATATAGCGGTCAGCCAGAACGATGGCTCCCGCCTTCAAAGGAGGAATGATGTCGCGTTCAGTGCGGTCCGCAAAGTCAGTCGCATGCAGCAGGGAAAAGGTGGCAGGCGTAAACAAATGCCGTTTCTTCGCTCGTTTGGTCGTATCTTTTACCAGTGGTGAGGAGTTCCATTCCGAGAAGAAGACAGGGTAACCTTCAGCTTTCAGCCATTGATGTAACAAAGCCAACTGGGTAGACTTGCCGCTCCCATCGGTGCCCTCAACGACAAAGAGTTTGCCGGGAAATTGGTGGTTTCCGTAAGAAATCATCAACAGAGACTTGGACTATCGCGTTACATAAAGTAAAACGTTACAAAGGAAATCTGCGTGGATCAAATGAGAACTTTGTACCTCTTACGACATGCCAAATCAAGTTGGCAAGATGAAAGTCTTGCGGACTTCGATCGGCCATTGAAAAAGCGAGGCAGAGAGGCTGCCAAACATGTTGGTAAATTGATAGCTTCAGAAAAAGTTTCTGACTTGTTGATAGTTAGTTCGTCAGCCCAAAGGACGCGCGAGACTACAGAGCTTGTCATGAAGAGCGTGAAAGCTGAAGTCCTGCATGATCCGGAAATCTATGAAGCGGATCTTCCATCGCTCTTAGAAGTACTAAGTCGTATTTCAGATGACCGAAAGACAGTAATCCTCGTGGGCCACAATCCGGGTATGGAGATACTCGTCAGATACTTAACGCGCGAGGTGGCCGTGATGCCAACAGCCGCCCTGGCGAAGATTGTTATCGACAATTCATCATGGAAAGCGTTGAGTGAGGGTTGTGGACGGCTTGAATGGCTGACCACGCCGAAGGACATTGAGAGCTAACGAACTTTTAGCGATCGCTCACGAATTCACCATGGCCCGCGGATTTTTGTGACTGTAGGTGATTACTTAGAATCTTGTAGAAGCATTGTAGACACACACCGGTTGTGTCTTCTTCTTTATCCTCTCGAATCTTGGTTCCACACCAGACGCAGCTAACTTGAAACGCTTGCTTCGTCTTCTTTGCTCTTCTTCGAAGCATCTTCTTACTCCTCTTTGATTTTGATGTCGTCACCGTACCGCTCCCTTGTTACGTGCCTGTAGCAAGCAGGTTAAATCACGGTTAAGAGTCACATTTAACCAAAATTTCATACTGATATCAGGTCAAGTTCAGTTTTAGGGTTAAATAAAACTTTTTCGTATCCTGCCAGTTAACATTTTGGTAACATCGGCTCCAACGCGGCCCACCCCTTGGGTCGCTAATTCAGTCCGTACCGACGCACGCCAATCGACGATTACGCCGGTCATATCTGGGAGGTTTAAGTAGGTGATACCCAGAACCAGCCACGATTCTTCAAAGACCTTGCATCTTTGTTTGGTCATGGTCTGCGTGGCTGTTTTTGCAGTGCCGGCTTTTGCGGAAACCACAAACGTGGTGATCAGAGAGAATGTGACCATCGCCAAGAGGGATGAGCTAATCCGCACTCTTCGCTCAATTACAGGCTTTCAGAATCTACGCTTTGATGCCCAGGGTGGATTACAACTTGGCTCTGACTACTATTACGGCTCTTCGATCGCTCGGGCTCTGCTAAGTAGAGCTGTGAGTGGCGACAAGGTGGTTGTTATTGAAGATGCAAGCGGTCGAGCTGATGTCGCCTTTTGCCGAGTTGTTCCTGGACGTTGGCGCACTGATCACGACACCAAAGTTTCGGCGTTTGTGCTACTAATCGATTTTTCTGATTTTCGAAAAATACTTGGTGACAATGAAGCACGTGCTGCATTCGACGTCGGTTGGGGATTCCTTCATGAATTGGACCATGTCGTATCTGATTCAACAGATGCAGAGGAACAAGGCGCTCTCGGAGAGTGTGAGAAACACATAAATGAGATGCGACTCGAAGTTGGTTTACCAGTTCGGGTTGATTACTTCTTCACGCAGTCCTCACTAAGGCCCGATCCAAACTTCGGCAACAAACTTGTGAAGCTAGCATTTGAACAGTATGACCGCGAGACTTCTCGGAAAAAACGCTACTGGCTGGTTTGGGATTCCAACGCAGTCGGTGGCCTTATAGTAAATTCACAAACCGCAGTTGTCCGCGCTGTAAACCTTCCGAAGAAATAAAAAAGCCCGCGGCTTTGCACAAAAAGCGAAAATCCCCCACACGGAAGAAGCGGTGAAATAATCAGACACCACACGCTTTAGCGTTGTGGAGTTTCAATTTCTTCCCTACCCGTCAACGAAAGAAACCTGGAAAGACACCACCGGCTTTAGCCGCGTGGAGCCTCAACTTCTTCACTACGGCTTTTCGATCGACACGATAGCGAAGAAATTGAAACTCCACGAGGCTAAAGCCTGTGGTGTCTGATTATTTTCACAGGTTCGGAAGTTTGGGGGATTCAAAAACTTCACTCTTGAAAAATTCTTGTCGAACGGACTTTAACCATCCCCACGGTTCCGTGTGGGGGATTTTCGGTGTTTGTGCAAGCCGCCCATCGCCGAAAAATTCAATCTCAAAATTAGCGACCGGGATCGCAGTTGTTTGCTCTCGACCATTCACCGTGAGATCTCAAATCTGCGATCTGAGATTTTCTGGTTTTGAAGAGATCCTGATTCTAGTGTGAATTATCCGTCGGCATGTTTTGCGACACCATTCGCAGACGGCTTTGGTGCGCCTCTTCGGACATCTTTTGCAGCGTGGAGTGGATTTCGAGCAGAACGTCCCTAAGTTTTTTTAGTTCTTGCGGGGAATGGGAGTGCGCCAAAAGTGCGGCAGCTATCTCGCTGCTCAATTCATTGGAAATGGCCATGATTCAAGGAATCTCTGAACCCGATACTTATCGAAGAGTATTTTGAAGAGGGCCCATAGTAGTTTCAACGTGTTACGTTGATGTTAATTCAATGTTAATTCATCAACCCGAACAAAGTCCTCACTTGGCCCATGAAACTGAATAAAAAGTCTGAATAGAAGAACTTAACCACGAAGACTCGAAAACACGAAGACACGAAAACCCGCCCCGATCCACCTTATTAGACTGTGCGTGTCTAGTGTCTTGGTGTCTTTGTGGTTAGTTTAGTTCACCGATCCAAACCTCAAGCTACTTAACAAACATTTAAGGCCATATTCACAGCCCTTTAACCGATCACGCATATCGTTGCGACTTGAAGAAACACAATCTGAATTCGAACTGGCTTCTTTTCATGAAGCCTATAAACAAAACACAGGAGAAGAGTATGCATTTCAGCGTGCCCCTGCGGCTCCGTCGCATTATTGCTTTTACGTTTGTAGTTACTACTATTTTCATATTGCCAGTTATGGTCGCCGGACAGGCGGACCAGGGGAGGATCGTTGGAACCGTCGCCGATGCCCAGGGTGGCATTGTTCCCGGCGCATCAGTCCTAATCAAAAATGAGCGGACCGGTGAGGAACGCACTGCCACTACGAATGAACAGGGCTATTACATCGTCACCGCCTTAAAGCCGTCCTTATATTCAGTAACGGCATCAGCCCAAAATTTGAAGGTGACACTGACCAACGTTCAGTTGCTGGTGGGCCAGGAACTAAATCTTCCACTTACCCTGCAGGCCACAGGAGTTGAGGCAAAGGTCGATGTTGTAGCAGCCGGCGATACCGCGCTCGATACAGGTTCGGCGTCGATGGGCGTCAATGTAAACCCACGTGAAGTGGAAGCCTTGCCGTTAAACGGTCGTCAACTCTCGCAGTTGTATCTGCAAGCTCCCGGTTCAGTGAACAGTGGTTCCGGAACATTCGGCGACATACGTTTTAGTGGCAGGGCGGTTCAGCAAAACGTTATTCGCTATGACGGTATCGAGGGCTCAGCGATCATCGATGCTTCACCTGGGAACCTTAACGGTGAAGTTCCTTCACCTTTCAGACTGCAGTCGAGCCTGGAAAACGTTCAGGAGTTTCGCGTTGACTCAAACAACTTTCCGGCAGAGTTTGGTACGGGCACTGGCGGGCAGGTCAGCGTTGTAACCAAATCCGGAAGCAATAAGTTTCACGGCTCTCTCTTTGAATACCTTCGCAACGACGCCCTGGATGCGGCAAACTTCTTCGATAACATTATTGGACAAAAAGCCCCTCTGCGACTCAACCAATTTGGCGGTTCACTTGGTGGTCCAATCATTCAAAACAAATTCTTTTTCTTCTTCAGCTATGAAGGATACAGGCTGCGTGCTGGTGTAAACTCAGTTGAGGCGGTGCCAGGAGCCGCTTCACGAATCTGCGCCGCGCCTTTCGGAACGGGACCAAATACCTGCACAGCGCTTTCAGTTTCATTACTTCCAGCATTCCGTGCATCGAATGCAGCGATCATTTCGACTGGAAGCGGTACCAACTTCTTTGATGTTGCCCAACTACAGGCAAACTCGAGTGTCAACGAAAACTCAGCCGCCCTTCGTCTGGACTACAAATTCAATCAGAAGCATTCAGCTTATTTCCGGTTCTTCCGTGATCAAGGAGACAACGATCAGCCGGAAGGTGTAACAGGCCGGCGAGTTGCGATTAAGGCGGTTCCGCAAAATGGCGTCGTAGCTTTTCAGTCGCTGTTGAGCCCGACTTTGTTAAATGAATTCAAGCTTGGTTACAACGGAGCTTATACACGCATCAACGGTCAGGCGCCGACGATTGCAGGCTTTGATCTTTCTTCGGCAGTAATCAATATCTCCGGCAATACCGCGAACTTTGCGCTTCCAGGTCAGGGATCGTCAGCCGGTACAGCTACACCTGGAGGTTTGGTTCGTGCTAACAGCGCAACAAATGGTCGCGGTCAGCCCTACACGCCTTACACTGTTTCATTTGTAGATAGTCTCAATTGGACCGACGGAAATCATAACTACAAATTCGGTGGCGAGCTTCGCATGATCCGTGTTTACACGGACCGCCTTGGTGGCACCACTTACACCTATTCGAATTTGCCGACATTTCTCGCTAACACCCCACAGTTAATTCAGTTTCTCGGCGACGTCAGTGCGCCGAGTCCATTCAACGGTGGCGCAACTGGACAGCGCTACGCCAAGCAGGAGTACTACATTGGCTATGCTGAAGATGAGTGGAAGCTCCGGCCGAACCTGACATTGAATTATGGCTT
>JBKPQV010000320.1:0-7895 GCA_046734235.1 Acidobacteriota bacterium | reverse complement strand
GTTCGACGCGCCCAAAGGACTGAATAGGGTCTCGCGCGCCTCGAGCAATAGCCAGGGTCTTGCCATCTGGTGAAAAAGTCATGGCAAAAACAACGTCGGAAGATGCGGGATCTTTTTCCGGAGCCGATCCTCGTTGCGCCTGAGTAATTGAAAAGATGCAAAGAAGCTGTAAGGCGATTATCGACAAACCGACCACGAAGTTAGATCTGACTGACAATGGAGTTGTCATATTAGCTGCGACAGAGAGCTAACTCTGCAAGTAACGACTGCGCAAGATGTCTATGTGATGCAGTTCGTGGCCGGCAATGATGTAAGCCAACGCGCGAACGCTGACTTCATTCTCGTTTGCCTTTCCGTGTCGCAACCATTGTGTTTCATTTAAGGACCGAAGGAGTTGAATCGTTGCGCGGCGAAGAGTCGCAAACTCCTCCGCCAGCTCGGCGAGGTTGCGACTATCAAAGCCTCCCTCGCGCACGTAATCATCTTGTTCATACCCGGGCAGCGGAGTTTGGTCGTTTCGAGCAAAACGTAAGGCGCGATAACTGAAGATTCTCTCCGAGTCGATGAGATGGCCCAACACTTCTTTCACGCTCCACTTGTCTGGGGCGTAGCGAAAGTTGGCCTTGTCGGTGGAAACAGTTCGCAGCAAAGACAAGGTGTTTTCGATCTGTTGTTCCAGTGTTTGGATTATGTCGCCGTCCGCCACGAGCTCGATGACCTTTGAATACCCTGGCGCGTGTTCGGTTAAGGCTGGTTTGGTAGCTGCTGCCTGACTCACAGTAAACTCCTTTGAAAATAGAACTTCGTTGTGAATTCCTTCTTCAGATGATCATGATATCTGGAGCGTACTCGCGGATCAGATGGCTAGCCTGCTAGACGTAAACACGCTGGAGCATTTCTGCTGCCGTCTCATCCAGTTGATCTGCTCTACGGACCTCCTCGAAACGCGCAAGCAGATCATCCACGCGGATGCGCTTTTTTTCGGCACCGCGAAAGTCCTGAACGATCGATCCCCGATGCATCATGATAAGGCGGTTGCCTAGATTAGCCGCCTGGTGCATGGAATGGGTAACCATCAGCGTGGTCAAGTTCTCCCGCTTAACAATTTCATCCGTCAGAGCGATTACTTGATCAGCACTCTTTGGATCCAAAGCCGCAGTGTGCTCATCGAGCAAGAGTAATTCGGGCTTCAGCCAGGTTGCCATCAACAGCGTTAACGCCTGTCGTTGTCCGCCGGAGAGGCCGCCAATAGGATCATCCAATCTGTTTTCCAGCCCCATCTTTAGTTGGCTCACGCGTTCACGTAACTCGTCTCTTCTATGTCGCCCTAATAACCAACCAAGCCGTCGAGGCCTACCACGCCTGGCGGCCAGCGCTAGATTCTCTGCGACCGACATGTCGGGGGCGGTGCCGCTGAAAGGATTTTGGAAAACCCTGCCAACTAACTTTGCTCTTCTGTACTCCGGCCAGTTGGTTATATCGGTTCCGCCGAGCGAAATTACTCCAGAGTCCACGAAGAACGTACCGCCCACAGCGTTGAGCATCGTGGACTTTCCCGAGCCGTTCGTACCGATAATGATAACGAACGATCCATTCTCAAGAGTAAAGTTCACGCCCTGGAGAGCAGGTACCTCATTGGGTGTACCCGGATTGAAGGACTTCTTGATGTCACGCACCTCAAGCATACGATCCGCGCGCCTTCCATCTTTGAATCGCCTTAAGAGTGCGAGGTAGGATTAGGGCGACGAAAACAAACGCCGCAGTTATTAGCTTCAGATCGTTTGGATCAAGTCCCAGACGTAGCGCAATTGCTACCATCAAACGGAAAAGCACCGACCCCATCACAGCTGCGATTATCGACATGCCTGTTTGCGGCGCTCCCACCAATGCCTCGCCGATGATCACGCTCGCGAGTCCCCAAACAATCATGCCGATTCCCATTTGAATGTCAGCGAAACCTTGATATTGGGCCAGGAACGCGCCCGCTAACCCGATCAGGCCGTTTGAAATGGCTAGTCCGAAAATGATCATGCCCTCGTCGTTCACTCCAAGAGCTCGAGCCATCTGGCTATTGTTACCCGTCGCGCGCATGGCTGCTCCGAGATTTGTCTGAAAGAACATGTAAAGCAACAATCCCACAAACACAACGCTGACGATTGCCATGATCAGTATTGAAGCGTCCGCCACTCTTACGGGCCAGCCCAACAGGTTGAAATCTTGTTCTTTGCCTAGAATCCAGGTGCCCATCCGCTCTGCGTAGCTTGAAAGTGTCCGTTGGCCGAACAGGGCGACGTTGCTCTTACCCATGATGTGTAGATTGATTGAATAAAGCGCGGTCATCACCAGAATACCGGCGAGCAGCCGGTTGATCTTGAATTTGGTGGCTAACGTGGCGGTCACTGTGCCAGCGACGAATCCACCGGCGAAGGCCGCAGCACTAGCGATTACTGGATTTATCCCTTTGACTAAAAGTGCAGCGGCGAGCGCAGCACCCAGTGTGATGGATCCATCGGCTGTGATGTCAGGAAAGTCAAAGATTCGGAAGCTGATAAACACGCCCAGAGCGAGCAGCGAGAGTATGAAGCCTAAAGTCAGCGCTCCAATGAGAAGAGTCATGCGTTACTCTCCTTAGCACTGATGTCGCGGATTGGGCCAATCCAACAAGCGCCACGATTAAATTCACTCTCTCCCGCACCGGCAATGACCCGGTCGTCACTTAACAAGTGTAGAACGTCTTCGACGCTTTCCCTGTCGAAAAGCTTTCTCACTGTCGTCTTCAGATCTATCTTTCCATTTTGTAAAGGGTGGTAGGAAAAGGCAGCGGCATGAAAGTGACCATTGATGGGACCGGCCGAGTTTGACTGAGAAGAGTTCAAAGGTCTCACTACCGGCGCAAGCAGTCTATCCTCGTCGCGCAACGCCACGCCTGCCACCAAAGTGGTGCTTCGCGTATGTGTGCGTTCAGCTGTGAAACTAAGCCACTCGCGTACTTTTGGGAATTCGAATGGGCCACTTTCCTCTTTTGCTTGAGCCGGCGATTGCCGCAGGGACGCACCCACTAAACCAGCTGCTTCTGCCACCATCACAATTCCGAGACGTGGACTTTCTGCGATCTCCAGACAAGAGTTCACCAATTCACTCAGCGAGACTGGTCCACCTGATCCTGCCTGGAACCGGAGGAGCATGCTAAATGGCGCGGTAGATAATTGTTCGCAAGCGATACCGTAACAGACCTGAACATGTGATAACGATTTTCCTGCAGCAACGAGATGATCAGGCACGTTTGTTCCATCGGTAGGTTGGTACGCTAATGCGCCGGCTACAGCTATGAACTCCCCGAAGCGACTACGGCACTCTTCAAAGTTTTCTCCCAATGCGCCAAGGCCAATCGCAAAGCTTGAATCAGGAATATTCATCGAGTAGCAGTTCTCTTTGCTGAACCGACATCCTTCGATCAGCCTCGCATCTCCGAGAATGCGACAATTCAGTCCGGCTTCCGATGCCAGATGATAAACGTCAAAACTCGCTTCCGCTTTTTCGACATGTCGAACGAGTGATGCAGTTGAGGGCAAAACGCTGAAGTCATCCTGAATGACCTCCTCATTTGCCAGCAACATTTTATCGAGTCCGCAAATCTCAATGACCTTTCGAACGCGCTCGGATGCTTTCCAAATCGAGAGCGATCCCCGGATGCCGTCCAACTCGTTATACGACTTCACCAGCACTCCAATTCCTGCTGAGCTCAAGAACACTACTTCCGATAAGTCGAGCAGCAAATGATGACGTCCGTGTCGAATCTCTTCATCAAGCGCGCTCGCGAGATGGTCCGACCAGTAGCCATCCAGGCGACCCGCGATTGAGAGTTCAACAGTGCCTCGCGCGTAGCGTCTAGTAATTTCCAATTTTGTCTCCCGTCCACACGTGTGCAGTTGTCATGGTCTATTTGGAAGCGGATTTATTCTGATGGACACCTTTTTCGTCAACTACCACGTTAGCCCGCCCTGTCAGTTCGTCAGAGATCTGCCAGGATCCCTTCAACCCTTTTAGTGCGACCTTATTTATTACGAAGTACGTAGGGATCATATTTGTGATGGGTATTTTCGACGGGTCTTCGCCATGTAGTATTCGCACGCCGAGTTCTCCGGTTTGTTTACCAACCTGGTAGAAGTCGGCGCCGTAGTCAAACAGGGTTCCGCGTTCGGGCTTGCCGGGAGTGATTGTAAACACTGGAACCCGCGCCTTTCTTGCGATGGAGACGACGGAATCGACCGCAACGCTAACCGTGACATCTCCGCCGATCCACAACGCTTCGGCTCCCCGAGCAACGAGTGACTCAGCCGCTTCAAGCACGCCGTTGGAGTTTTCGACATTGGCCTCCAACAACTCGATGCCCATTGTCTTGCAGGCTTCTCTAGCCTTTTCAGTAAAGGCGCGTGAATTAGCCTCGGCAGGATTCCACGCGACGCCCACCCTCTTCAATCCCGGGAACATTTCACGCGCAATTTGAAAAGAATCGGCGACGGGCAGAAAACTCCCAATGCCCACAAGGTTGCGCGGATGATCGAGGGGTTTGTCGCGGCTTATGCCAACTCCAGCCACCGATGGATCCGCAACTGCACCAAACACCTGAACGGTTTTACCACCGCGATTGGCATTAGCAACGGCTTGGAGAGATAAGGTGCTGGCTGTCAGCAATAAGTCATAATTACGGTTGACCATCTCTTTCGCGATCGAGTTCGCAACCGCGATGTCGCCCTGGGCGTTGAATTTCTGAATGATGATAGTCTGCCCGTCAACGAATCCGTTTTCTGCAAGGCTGTCCACCATTCCTCGAACGGTGTCGTCCAGTATCAGAACAGAAGCGTGCTGCAGAAGGCCGACGTGCGGTACGGTTCTAGTCGCTTCACTGCGCTGTTTGAGATCAGACAACAACAGGACAGCAGAAGCGAACAGAATCAGGCCGATACCCAGGAGGAGACGCTTAAGATTTTGTAGCATTGTAAGTCTTTACCGAACTGCTCGGATAATGGCGTAGAGTTTACACCAACCATGGCTGCAGCCGCTCCAAGCAACCAGGGCGACAAGCGCGAAAGACGGTACTAAAAGTGTATCTGTGTGGAATGAATCGCAAGACTTTTGTTTATTCTCAGCTTTGCACAAAAGTCAGATACCACCTGCTTTAGCAGTGTGGAGTTTCAGTTTCACGCTAGGCTACCGTTTCCCAGGTGCCGCATAGATACCACTCGGGAAGCGGTAGCCTAGCGCAAAATTGAAACTCCACACTGCTAAAGCAGGTGGTATCTCCGCAGGAAATGAGAGCTCGCTTCTAGCGCAAAATTGAAACTCCACACTGCTGAAGCAGGTGGTATCTATGCAGGAAGTGAGTGCCCGCTTCTAGCGCAAAATTGAAACTCCATACTGCTTGAAGCAGGTGGTATCTGCCTTTTTGTGCAAAGCCGTTATTCTCCGTTATCGCAACTGGACTCAAGGGAAGCATTGAGCTTGTATCGAAACTTCACGATGTTTGCAGTCAAGGCACTTAGCATTGCTGTGCTGATGTGCTCTTCGGTTCATGATGCGCAAGATGCGCATCGCAACCCGAAGTTCAGAGTCATCGCATTCTTTACCGCCAAACAAGACCAAGCTCATATTAGCTTTGTACATGAAGCTAACCAATGGTTTCCTAAAATCGCTAAGAGATACAATTTCAGCTACGAATCCACCTCAGATTGGCAGAATCTAAATTCAGAGTTTCTTGCCAAATATCAAGTGGTAGTTTTTTTGGATTCTCGTCCTGAAGATCCTGCACAACGAGCTGCGTTTAAGGAGTACATGGACCATGGCGGAGCCTGGATGGGCTTTCACTTTGCGGCCTTTGCTTTGACGCCCTCAGCATATCCGGCAGATTGGGATTGGTATCAAAACAGCTTTCTCGGGTCAGGCGCATACGTCAGTAACACATGGAGACCTACATCAGCGATTCTCCGTGTCGAAGAGCGCAGGCATCCTGCTACTAAGCATCTGCCTGAGACCTTCAAGTCATCACCGAGCGAGTGGTACCGCTGGGAGAAAGATTTACGACAGAATCCTGAAATAGACATCCTGCTCTCCATAGACCCAACCAGCTTTCCGCTCGGCACCGGACCGAAACAGAGCGAGATATGGCACAGCGGAGACTATCCCGTTGTCTGGACCAATAAGAAATACAAGATGCTTTATCTAAACATGGGCCACAACGACATTGACTATGAGCACAAGTATGACACTACCAACAAGACGTTATCGTATACGTTCAACAATCCGATTCAGGATCGACTCATAATAAATGGCTTGTTGTGGTTGGGCGATTGCGCTCACTCGGCTCGCAGCGCCGCTGACGGATCGACTTTGCTGGCGCGACGCGCCGGAATGTACGAGGCAAGCAGCGCGACAAAGATCAGAAATGCAGCAACTGAAATAAACGTTTGCACGTCGGTCGGCTTCACTTCGAAAAGCAGCGAGTTCATCAATCGCGTTAGGGCGTATGCGCCCCCGATGCCGATACCGACACCCACGGTGGCAAGCAACGCACCGTCCTTCAACACCAATTGCCGGATCTGGCTGGCGCGCGCGCCCAGCGCCATTCGCACCGCCAGTTCGTGGCGGCGCTGGGAGACGGCGTATCCCATCACGCCGTAAATTCCAATCGCGGCCAGCGTTACTGCGAGTCCGCCAAACAGACCGATGAGCATCATGGCAAAGCGTTGTTGAGCGACCGACGCCGAAAAGACTTCGTCCATCGTCCTTATATTAGTTACCGGAATTGCCGGGTCGATCTCATGAACTGTGGAACGCGCAAACTGACTTAACGCCAAAGGATCGCCGCTCGCCCGCACAACTATCGAAAGGCCATTTGTAGGACGCTGGAGATGTGGCAGGTACATCGCCGGCCGGGCTTCGGTGATCAGATTGGACTGTCTGATGCTGGCGATCACTCCGACAATCTGGCGCGGTGCTTGTTCGAACCCCACCGTGAGACGTTGCCCTATTGCATCTCCATTCGGCCAATAACGGCGCTCGAGCGCATCGTTGATGATGATTACACTGGCGCTGTTCTTGTCGTCGCTGTCTGTGAACAACCGCCCCTTCAGCAAAGGAATCGCTAACGCGGAAAAGTACTTGGGCGTGACGATCGTGTAATCCGAATCAGGCCGTTGACCGGCGGGTGGCCGAGGTCTGCCTTCGATAAATAGTTCGGTGCTTTCTTGCGCGCCCGTCAGCGGCAGACTTAATACGCCACCCGCGGCAACCACCCCGGGCAAGTTGTTCAGCCTTTCAAGTAACTGACTATAGAATGCTATCTGCTCTTCTTCTCTCTCATATTTCGAAGGCGGAAGAGTGGGCAAAGCAATTTCCATTGTTAACGCACGTGAAGGATTGAAGCCGGGTTCTACATTCAGCAAACGAACGAAACTCTTGGTCAGTAGCACAGCGCCGATCATCAACACCACAGCAAGCGAGACTTCGGAGACAATTAGAAAGCCGCGCATTCTGTTTTGTCGTTGGACGCCGACAGTTCCGCGCGCACCATCCTTAAGCGATTCGATGAGATCTACGCGCGAGGCCTGCAAAGCCGGGACACTGCCGAACAAGAGTCCGGTCGCAATAGATACGAGCAGGGCAAAGCCAAGCACGCTCAAATCGACGCTAACCTCATGAATGCGCGGTACCTTCTCTGGGATGAAAGAAACCAGCAAGGGCGTGCCCCAGCTGGCCACGAGAAAACCGAGTAGCCCTCCCATCAACGACAGCAGCAGGCTCTCGGTCAGCAGTTGTCTGATGATTCGCCACCGACCGGCACCAAGCGCTGCGCGCAAGGCGATCTCCTTCCTGCGCGCCGAAGCCTGGGCCAACAA
>JBKPQV010000319.1:0-7864 GCA_046734235.1 Acidobacteriota bacterium | reverse complement strand
GGTCACGACCGTGAGTATGGACCCTTCACTCAACATCAAGGCAGAACTTCATGCTGAGGAAAAGCGTCGCATCGGAGCTGCCGCAGCCGCGTTGATAAACGACGGCGACTCAATAATTCTCGACTCTGGCACGACAACTCAACAGATAGCTCGTCAGATCAAAAACAAAAAAGACCTCAAGGTCATCACCAACGGCCTCAACATCGCGATGGAACTATTCGGCGCCAAGGATATTCAATTGATCTTCCTGGGTGGCGTGATTCGACAGAATTCATTATCAGCCGTTGGTCACTTTGCAGAAGACATATTGGCCCAACTATCAGCAGACAAACTTTTTCTGGCTGTGGATGCGTGCGATGTGGAATTCGGCTTAAGTACGCCAAACGTCGAGGAATCGCAAGTCAATCAGGCGATGGCCCGAATTGCGAAGGAAACAATTCTAGTTGCCGACTCAAGTAAGTTTGGTAAACGCAGTTTATCTCGAATAGCTCCGCTCTCAGACATCGACGTGATTATTACTGATAAGAATCTGCCAGCTGAGACTCAAACGGAACTTCGCTCGCGTGAAATCAAACTCGTTCTTGTTTAGGCTAATCAATGAATCTTGACGTGGCCGACGACGCGACCGATCGCTCCCTGCGGGCTTGGATCGTCAGGGCGCAGTCCCTCCTTCAGCGAAGCAAAGAGTCCGAGTAACTGACCAGTAATGACCGCTAACGGGGTCAAATAAGAGTCTGACACATTATTTTGCAACCCCAGGAAGACGCAGTTTTTAGGTGAAATCAATCGGTTTTCCCGGGCTTTTGGCTCTACTGCCAGGAACTTCGACGTTAGCCTTTTATCGCAGATCTCCTGAATCAGATCCATTTCATATTGTCTTCGTGTTTCGTCGGCGGAGAAAAACGCTATAACCAATGTGTCGTTATCAATCGCGGACATCGGGCCATGCCTCAACCCCAGAAATGATTCCGCAAGGCTACCAACTCGGCCACTGGTTAGCTCCAGGACTTTCAAGCCTGATTCGATTGCAGCACCTTTCAAAGATCCGGTTCCAAGGAAACACGCCTTTGAAAACCCGTCCTGGACCAATCGCTCGCAGACGTTTGCAGCCGTTGAAAGTGTTGCGCTCGCCGAAGCTGCGAGACTCTCAACAATGCAGCTATAACTTGAGAGGGTCCGAAAGTGTGCGAGTGCCTGAGCAACAATCACCATGTTTGAAAAGGAACTCGTCATTGCTAACCCTCGATCGTTCACATCATCGTCAAGAACTATGGTAAAGACGTTTTCCCGGTCAGCGAAGGCACGGGCCATCCTTCCGCGTTCGTTGCAAGTGATTATTAGATGTTTGATCGTAGGATAATCACGTAATGCTGTCTCCAATACGGCTACACCTTCAGAGCTATCCCCGGATCGGGAAAAGGAAATCCAGAGATATTCACGACCGGGAATAACGTGGTCAGCCATATTCGTCAGGAGATCTGTACTTGGTACAGACTGAACATCACAATGCCACTCCGTCTGCAATAATGAGGAAACTGATTTACCGATGTAGTCTGACGTACCGGCACCCACGAGAAGCACGGCAGGAGCTAAACGATCAGATACAACTCCTGCACTACTCAGAAAACTCTCGAGCGTCTCCGAGAGTCCTATAATCCTCTCGTAGGAACGAATCCAGGTTTGAGGCTGCTGCACGATCTCCGTTAGAGTGTGCTTCAGACCCAGTGATTCTTTTGCTTCCGTAGATAAATTTAGAAATGTGGACAAGGTGTCCATGCCTTATTTACTTCCTTGCACCAGATACTCGTAGCTCGGTAAATAATTTTTTGCTTTTAACGTCATGCTTATATTAGAATCCAAAAGCATTCGAAAGCAATCAAAAGTTGAATCGATAATATTTGAAACGCGGGAACCGAAGCAAGATGAGTAGGTCCAGAGCATCGCGGGTTCTCGTTGTCGGCGAACTGAACGTCGACGTCGTCGCCGTAAATATTCAACGGATCCCGGCGATGGGTGCTGAAGTGATAGCGAAAGACTGCCAGTTAACTCTGGGCAGCGCGTCGGCCATTTTTTCAGTGGGGATAGCCAAGTTAGGTTCTCCAGTAACGTTCATCAGCCAGGTTGGCGCAGATATTTTTGGTGATTTCTGTCTTAAGGCACTTAAACGCGAGGGCGTACCGACAAAACATGTTCTTAGCAGCCGAAGCGAGAAGACCGGTGTAACGATTTCCCTAAGCAGCCCGAAAGATCGTGCACTCATTACTTTCCCGGGTGCGATTGCGAGTTTCAAGGCTAAGGACTTCGACACGTCACTATTGAAACGCCACGACCACATGCATCTAACCTCCTACTATCTTCAAAAAGGACTGCGGCCGGCGTTTAAGGATCTTTTTAAGAAGGCGAAAGCCGCAGGGTTAACGACCTCATTTGATCCAAACTCGGATCCGAATTCTTCCTGGGGTCATGACATACTTAAGGTCCTACGAAATACAGACGTGTTGTTCGTTAACGAGCGTGAAGCCTGTGAACTTACTGGCTGCAAGAAGAACGCTGATGCGTTGAAGGCACTAGGGCAGTTAGTGCCTTGCGTCGTTATCAAGCTCGGACGAAACGGCGCCGTGGCAATTCACAACGACGAAGTAATCAAACATCGCGGTTTCAAAGTCGATGCCGTAGATACGACAGGTGCCGGCGATTCCTTCGACGCGGGGTTTATTTCAGCCTATTTAAACGAAGACTCAATCGGGGATTGTTTGCGTCAAGGGAATGCTTGCGGAGCTTTATCAAC
Organism: Acidobacteriota bacterium; assembly: GCA_046734235.1. Lineage (GTDB taxonomy): Bacteria > Acidobacteriota > Blastocatellia > Pyrinomonadales > Pyrinomonadaceae > PSRF01. Next base: position 5,076 of record JBKPQV010000319.1, on the reverse strand, counting down.
GCAGAAAGCCGGGGGAACAGCAGGACAGCCAACGCATATCCAACTTACTGCGTTTCTGGCAAAACATTAACAGCAGAAGTCTATTTGATCGAAATGCCAGAGCTTTCCGCCAGTCGACCGTTGCTTGAAAGTGCAAGAAGTGCGGGTGTGGCAGTTGCAGCACTTAACTTTTATAACGCGGAGACCTTAATTGCTCATACGCGGGCAGCGAAAGCGCTCGACGTTTCTATCATTCTCCAAACGACGGAGGCTACGATCTCCTATCTGGGTTTAAAGCTGATAGTAAGTATGGCGAGGGCTGTTGCTAACGAAATGGAGCAACCAATCGCTCTTCACCTGGACCATGGCGCGACGTACGATCTCGCAGCGCGTTGTATAGAACATGGTTATACGTCCGTGATGATCGACGGCTCAAAACTCCCATTCAAGGAAAACAGCGCTCTCACGCGGCGCGTTGCGGAGCTTGCACACTCAAATCTGGTTTCCGTTGAGGGGGAGTTGGGTCACGTAGCTCAAACGACAGATACCGGGACGAAAGATTTTTTCACGCACCCTGATGAGGCCTCAAGGTTTGTTTCTGAAACGCAAGTTGACGCATTGGCCGTGGCGGTTGGCACGGCCCATGGTTTTTACAAAGGTGACGTAAATCTAGATTTCGAACGATTGAAGGCCATAAAGGATGCGGTTCCCAACACTTATTTGGTCTTACATGGCGGCTCCGGGGTGCCGGCAGCATTGATGAGAAGAGCCATTGAGTGCGGCATTACTAAATGCAACTTCGGCACCGAGCTGAAGAATGCTTTTACTCTCGCAGTGAAGCGCTCGCTGTGCGAATCGGACGAAATTGATCTACGGAAAACCTTTTCCCCCGCTGTCGATGCAGTTCAAAGAGTATCGATGGAGAAAATTCGTATTTGTTCGGGTTAGTTCGTGCACGAAAAAGGTAAACCCAAATGAACTTTACCGCTCTTGACTGGACCATTGTCGGCGTCTACCTGGCGTTCTCGGTTGCTGTAGGTCTGCTGGGAAAACGTTACGTCGGCAAACTCTCACACTACCTGGTCGCCGGACGTGAATTGGGCCTTTACGTCGGGATCGCCACCCTGGCAGCCACTGAGATTGGGACCATTACTTTCATGTACAACGCCGAACTTGGTTACAAGTACGGCTTCGCTGCCTTTGCGGCTGCAATGATCTCGGGCCTGGTGATGATTTTTGTAGGACGAACAGGTTTCGTCATTCGGCGTTTCCGCGAGTTGAAGTTAATGACTGTGCCAGAGTATTTCGAAATTAAGTACAGTCGCGGACTACGCATTGTCACCGGAGTTCTCGTCGCTTTGGGAGGCATTCTCAACATGGGTGTCTTCCTGAAGATTGAAGGTGAGTTTCTGACGATCGTGAGTGGGATCGACACCCGACACATCGTTGTTGTCATGACTGTCATCCTGCTACTCGAGTTGGTATATACCGTCCTTGGAGGCATGGTCTCAGTCGTCATTACCGATTTCCTTCAATACGTCCTGCTGTCTGTGGCAACGATTCTCGTTTCTATCTATGCGGTCTACCACGCCGGGTGGGGGAACATCATAACCAAGGTTTCGACGGTGATGGGCGACGCCGGTTTCGACCCAATCATCAATCCAAAATTCGGCATTCTTTTTCTTGTGTGGCAAGTGCTGCTGTGGTTCTCAGTTCATACCTGTTGGCAGACGACGGCAATGCGAATGTTCTCGACGAAAGATCCGGAAACGTCAAAGCGGGTCATGACGTGGACGGGATTTATCTTTCTCGGTCGAGGAGTCCTACCAATGCTCTGGGGAATTGCGGCACTCACTCTTTACGGCACAGGTGCACTTACAGGAGGCGTACCCTCGCCAGTAGTAAATGGCCATACGCTCGCGCCGATTGATGCAATGCCGGCAATGCTTGCAAATATTCTGGGTCCTGGGGTTCGCGGCATCGTGGTCGCCGGAATGCTCGCAGCAACGATGTCAGTCAATAGTTCCTACCTGCTTGGCTGGAGCGCTGTGATTTCACAAGACGTAATCATGCCGATTCGCCGAGTTTTCGGGAAAGGGGCCTTGAGTTCGCGATCGCAGATTCTTGTGAATCGAGTTGCGAACCTGTTTGTGAGTCTATTTCTAATGTTTTGGGGTCTCTACTACACGCCTCCGGGCGCAGTCTATCTTTATTTGAATGTCACCGGAACAATCTTCCTTGCAGGAGCATTCGTTTGTGTCATCGGTGGTCTTTATTGGCGGCGCTCTAATGTAGTTGGAGGTTATGCCGCGATGTTAGCCGGAGCGGCAGGAGCGATCATTCCATTCTTCTTTTTGCACTGGAGCGAGAACGTTACAGGCTTTGCTGCTTTTGGCCTGGCAGCAGCTGGTCTAATTGTTGGCTCATTATTGGGTCGACCAAAAGTTGTTCCGGAAACGCAGTTCGCATCCACGGACTGAAGTTATTGGAGGTATTCGATGAATCTCTGGCTATGGTTCTGGACTATTAGCCTACTAGTCGCAGGCAGTTCATTTGCTTTCATAACAGTTGTTGTGACGATAAAAGGCACCACCGACCTTAAAAATTGGTTCCGGAGTCTACAGCAGCAGAACAAAGAATAACGAAACTCGCTTGCATTAAAGAGGAACAACTCGTGCTCGTTTGCATCAGCGCTAATCCCGCCATTGACCGTCGACTTCGCCTACAGAGCATCGCACTGGGTGAAGTGAACCGGGCAATCTCGGCACAACCCTTCCCTGGCGGTAAAGCAGCTCACGTCGCAATGGTTGCAAAGACTCTCGGAATTGAAGTCATGTGGGTTGGCTTTCTTGGCGGCGCTATGGGAGAGGAATGCGAATCAGGACTGTCTGCGTTTGGTATTCCATTGACGGTTGTTCGGACAGAGGCTGAGACGCGGGCCAACCTTGAGATCATTTCTGCTGATGGCAGTGTTACCGAAATTCTTGAACCTGGTGGGGCGGTTAGCGATGGTGAAGTCGAGCGATTACTGGCGGCTTGTCGCGACATCTTCGCTGACGGCAACACGGAAACACAGGTTGCGATATCCGGCAGTCTGCCCCCTGGAGCACCCACAGATCTCTATGCGGAGATCACTCGGATCGCGCACGTCTATGGATGTCGTGTGTTGCTTGATACAAGCGGCGAAGCTCTCCGACGTGGGCTCGAAGCGGCCCCTGACTTTGTAAAGCCAAATCGTCAGGAAGCATCACACTTCGCCGCCTATCAAGTTCAGGATGCTGATTCAGCAGTGGAAGTAGCACAACGATTCTTTAGTGCACGGGCCAAGAGCGTCGCAATTTCACTTGGTGAAAATGGAATCCTATGGCAAAAGGCAATCGATAGCGATCCGTTGCTTGCGAAGCTACCGCCGATCTCCGTTGGCTCATCAGTAGGCTCCGGCGATGCCGCCTTAGCTGGATTCGCGTTCGCACATGAACGTGGGCTCAGCGATGAGCAAACCCTTAGCCTGGCGGTCGCATGTGGGTCGGCGAACTGTTTAGCAGATGCTCCTGGGCAAATCGATAAGAACAAGGTCCTTCGACTTACTCAAGAGGTGCAGGTATCTCGACATTACTACAAGGGCACTACGGTCAAGGCTCAATGATCCGAATCGCGATAGCCGGTTGTGGCGATCACTCGCGGAGTAGCCATGCTACGCCGCTGGCGAGGTATGCCTCACAACATCCGGGTGAGATTCAATTGGTGGCGGCATGTGACCTTGACGAGCGCAAAGCAGCCGAGTTTTGCCGGTCGTTTGGCTTTCTGAGACCGTACACTGACTTACATCAGATGCTTGAGGACGAAAAGCCCGATGCGTGTGTTTGCATCATGCCGATAAACCACATCGTTGAAACGGGAATCGAACTCCTCGATCGCCGAATTCCTTCTGTGATTGAAAAACCTCTTGGGACGTCGCTGGAAGACATTGAAAGACTTGCTCGCGTAGCTCGTGAAACTCAAACCCCTCACATGGTTTCCGTAAATCGTCGCTTCATGCCGTACTTAAATGAAACGCGGTCGTGGCTGCAAGACCTCGCTCCCCTCCGCTACGTACGAGCCACACAAGTTCGCCATGCTCGTAATGAAGAAGACTTCATTTGGTCAACGGCCATACATGTAGTCGATGCTCTGCGCTATATGGCCGGTGAGATCAAGAGTTTTCATGTTGAGAGAATCACGAGTGATGGTACCGCCGCCTGGTACCTCATATCTTTCCAATCTGAGGATGGACCGGTGGGCCAGATTGAGATCCTGCCAACGTCCGGGATGGTGGAAGAGTCATACGAATTCTTTGGAGAACGTTTTCGCGCTCGTGTCACAGCAGGTTCAGGTACACAACGCACGCTTGAACTCTGGCAGGATAACGAACTTGTGAGAGCAGCAACCTCTGATGAATCCGAACCGGAAGATCTTCGAAATGGCGCCTATCAAGAAGTAGAGGAGTTTATTGGCTCTCTTAGTAAGGGCAAGCACCCATATCCCTCAATAGAAGAAATTCTACCGTCAGCACGCATTTGTTTTGCGATTGCGGATTCGGTTACGCAACTCGAGACAGCGGCTCAGCACAGAAACTGAATGCAGCGATGATCTGCATGCGTTGTTGAATAGAGGTCGACTCTATCCCTAGCGTGCGAAGCACGCGCAAGCATAAAGCCTGGGGCGTAAGCCCCAGGTAAAACGAATTTAATTAATGTGAGCCCGTGAAACGGGCGACAGAGATTCACGCTTTCGCCCGCTGTCGCGGGCTTGCTATCTGATTGGACTTGGACCCTGGGGCTGACGCCCCAGGCTTTATGCTCTCGCCTGCTTCGCAGGCTGGAAAGATCGATCTCTAGTATCAAATGAGAATCACTTGCAAACCCAAAGCTACGCGGAAGTTCTCCTATATCGTGGTGATCATCGTGACCACGTTGGTGCTCTTCCATGCTTCTGCTCAGGAACAAAAGAATGTTGGCGGGAGTCCATTTGCGAAAAATGACATTACCTACTCGACCGAAGTAGTAACTCCACACGTCCCATGGGCCAGCAAGCTACCTCAAGGTCCAATCAAAAGTT
>JBKPQV010000318.1:0-16655 GCA_046734235.1 Acidobacteriota bacterium | reverse complement strand
ATGGTACTCTCATACACTGCCGCGCTTGCTGGTACGGGTGGAGCCAATATGGTGAGGGAGCGGATCTCGCCACTGTTGAAACCAGCCACCAACGGTACATGAGCCTGCTTACCCTGATCGAATACGTTGACGAGTTGTTCTGGTAATGCGTAGCCGTCAACAGCGCCCCATGGTAGGTAACCGAACGAAGCCGCAGCGGTGGTAATTTTCTCGGCAGGCATTGCTCGCATTGCCGCGAGGCTCGGCTGTTGCAATTGATTCATTAGAGTGAATCCCGCCTGCTCAGCCGAAGGTACTCCATTTGTTGCGCTCTTCAGAGTCGGTGTAGAGATCATGTACGCACTCTGGGCGATTGCCTTCGCGAATAAACCATGAGCAAGCGGAGAGCTCATCAGGTAGATCACACTCAGTGCGCCTGCCGACTCGCCGGCGATGGTCACGTTGTTGGGATCGCCACCAAAAGCAGCGATGTTGTCCTTCACCCAACTCAAAGCTCTGATCTGGTCCAGTAGGCCGTAATTGCCAGATACACCCTTCGACGACTCCTTACTAAGTTCAGGATGTGCGAGCCAACCTAGTACACCGAGTCGATAGTTAATGGATACAACGACCACGCCGCGCTCGGCCAGGCGCTTACCGTCGTAAATTGGATCCCGACTGGCACCGGATTGAAGCGCACCACCATGGATCCAGAAGAACACCGCTGCCTTTTGGGCACGAGCTGGCGTCCAGATATTTAGCGTCAAACAATCCTCGCTTAGCGGCACCGGCTTGCCCGCGTATATGTTGTTTAGCCGCGACGCCGGTTGGTAGCACGCCGCACCAAACTCTGTGGCCCGAAGCACGCCGTTCCACCTCGCCATCGGAAGCGGCGGCTGCCAACGCAACGGTCCTACCGGTGGCTGCGCGTAGGGAATGCCCCTGAACACTCGCAGAGCTCCTTCTACGCTACCCTGCACAACCCCGGCAGGCGCGTGGACTTCCGGACCAACCGCGCGAGGAGCAGCGGAGATCCTGTGTCTCAGGTTCGCCGCGACCGGCGCAGTAACGGCGAGACAAGCAATGGCAATAGCTGGGAGGCGATGAATGGCAATCATGCGTTCGCTCTTTCGGATCGAAGGTTTTGCTTTGTATTTAAGAACACTCAATCCAGCTTCTCAACGGAATTAACTGGCAACTTCTTCTGGTGTGACATTTCCTGCTTGATGTATTGCCTTATCGGTGTCTGTAAACCACAACACTACCAATCCTACGATAAAGAAAGCGATCAAAGAGAAAAGTGCTTGCCGGTATGAACCCGTGCGTGCGATTACGATGCTGAATAAAAGCGGCCCCATCCACGAAGTGCCTCGCTCAGACACCTCATACAATCCAAAGAAAGCCGCTTCTTTGCCTGCTGGAATCATTCGCGAGAACAATGAACGCGATAGCGCCTGAGAACCTCCTAATACTATTGCGATCACCGCAGCCAAGATCCAGGCCTCAGGCACTGTATGCAGGAAGCGATAAGCATAAATAACAATTCCTGCCCAGATTACCAGCGAAACGATGATCGCATTCTTGGTCTTAATCAAATATGCGAGTCTCTCGAAGAGCAGTGCCCCAAACACCGCTACAAATTGGACCATCACAAAAATTTCCAGAAGGAACTTGGGATTGCCTTGCGGAAATAGCTCTTGTTCAAGGAAAGCACTAGCAGCAAAAATTACGGTTTGAATACCATCGTTATAGACGAGGTAACCGAGGAGATATCGAAGTGTGAGCGGCAGTCGGATCAACTCCTTCACAGTGGCAAAGATCTCAAGGAAGCCCGCTGAAATGTAACCTTTTCCCGGCGGCAGTGATTTAGTCTTTGGCCGAGATTTCAGGGTTAGAAAAGTGATAATCGCAAAGCAACCCCACCAAACTCCGGCTGAAAGCAGCGAGAGTCGAACTGCCAGGCCTGTGGAGATTCCTAACCGATCGGCGCCTAACACCAATGCCAGGTTCAGGGTGAGCAATAGCGCACCGCCGAAGTAACCGTAGGCGAATCCCCGACTCGAAACCTTGTCTGTTTGATCTTCTGTTGCTATGTCGGGCAGAAAGGCGTTGTAGAAAACGATAGACGCACCAAAGCAAACGTTGGCGATAATGAAGAGAATGCCGCCAAGTATGTACAGGTTTCCCTGAACGAAAAACAGCAGACAATTAGCGATGACTGCGATATAGCAGAAAAGGGCCATCAATCGCTTTTTAAGATCGGAGTAATCACCTAAAGCGCCCAAGACTGGGAGGAGAAAAACCTGGGCTCCAACTGAAATCGAAACACACAAGGTTGGTAACGATTTCGCAGTTACGGCGCCGAGAAAACCCAGATCTAGTACAACACCATTTTCGCCAACTGCTGCTTGCGCCAGACGAGTAAGGTAAGGACTGAAGAGGGCGCCAACCACCGTAGTGTAAAAAGCAGAATTAGCCCAATCGTACATCTTCCAGCCAAAGATCTCGCGGGGGTTGTTCTTTTCGTAGCTTGAAGTGTTACCGATTGGTGAAGCCTCAGTGTGTGCTGAGTTCATTTGGTGTTTGATCTTCCGTCAACAGCCTGACAATGGCGGGCGTAATGTCGGCCAGGGTTTGAATCTGAGCTGCTATTCGTTCACGTTGAGCACCCCATACGATGGTTGGAACCGAATTCAGCGTGTGATTGCGTGACGATAAATCCTCAATGTTGCCGTGATCGCTCGTGAGTATAACTGTGATTCTTGTTAGATCAACTCTCATTAACAGCTCGCGGATGAATAACGCGAGACTTGAGAGTACGGATCTCGCTAATTCCATGTCCTGCGCGTGACCTGCCTTGTCTGTAATGAAGTACTCGTACAGGGTAAAGCGATTTTCATGGGCTAGCTTCGCCAATACGATGGCCGCTTCCGGCTCACTTCTGATGGATACGTCCTCACCGCGCTCAATCAATATACGGTTCGTGTAGTCCATAAAGATTGCCGCGTCATTCTTCATGTCGGCAACTGTGCGAAAGGACAGTCCTGCCGATTCAACCGCGGCGGTTGTGGCAGAGACCCAACGAGGTCGTTCAACGAAAAATCGACTAGTGTAAGCATTGGCGAATGTGATTGGTCCAACGCCCGCCTCGCGAAGTTGTTTGAATATTGAGTGCTGCCCAATGATGTCGAGAAGTGCTTTGTTAGGGAACCCTTGCTTGTGATACCCAATCGCAGCTGGTGCGTTTATGCCGGTCAGAATCGTTGTTTGCCCGGAAGCACTTTGCGGGCGTCCCTCTACACCAAGGCAAGGATCGGTAGGTACCACTATTCCTTCAAGAAATCGAATCGGCTCCTCATCCTGAAAGATGTTGAGTGGCGTTGCGTCAAGATTGTCGAGCGGATTTTGTGGACCTCTGAGGCCGATACCCAAACCATCGATGAAAAAAAGAAGAACGGATGGTTCAGTCGTCATGCAGCAAACCACGCTCGCGGTAAAGGTTCAACTTATTGTGTAGCGTCTTCAAACTGATCCCGAGCAATTCTGCAGCGCGAGTCTTGTTGTTCTTTGTCTTTTGCAGGGTGCGCATGATCATCTGACGTTCCACTTCCTCGAGTGGAGTTCCAACGGGTAGCGTCAGAGTATCTTCATTACGAAGTCGTTCTCGTTGCTCAATCGGGTAGGGAGCAAAGTGGTGCCTTTCAATCTGTTCTCCCGAACAGATGATCACTGCCCGCTCAATTACATTTCGCAACTCGCGCACATTTCCCGGCCATGCATGAAACTGCAATGCGTTCAGTGCCGAGGGACTCAAGAAACGTGCCGGCCGGCCGTGCTTCTCAGCTAACTGAGTTACCAGGTGTTGGGCTAAAAGCGGCAAGTCTTCTTTTCGCTCGCCCAATGGTGGTAAATGAATCCCGAAAACATTCAGACGATAAAGTAAGTCGCTTCGCAGGTTGCCCTCGCTCACAGCTTGCTGAGGTTGGCGATTTGTAGCTGCGAGGAGACGAACATCGACTGCGATTTCTTTGTGGCTGCCTAGACGCCTAACTGCACGTTCTTCGATTACACGGAGGAGCTTCGCCTGGAGCAGCGCCGGCATCTCCCCGATCTCATCGAGTAAGAGTGTTCCGGTATCAGCAAGCTCGAAGCATCCCTGGCGCATTGATGCGGCACCAGTGAACGCACCCTTTTCATGTCCAAACAGTTCCGACTCCATCAACGATTCCGGTATGGCGGAACAGTTGATTGCGACGAAAGGCTTGTTACGGCGCGGGCTCATATTGTGAATAGTGCGTGCGACAAGCTCTTTCCCGGTTCCTGATTCACCAGTGATAAGCACAGACGCAGATGACGGAGCGACCTGTTCGATCAGCGTGTAAACCTTACGCATGGAATCGGCACCGCCGACGAGTTCTCCAAACGCCCCGCGATCCCGAAGCTGCCGTCTTAGCAGTTCATTCTCACGTTTTGCTTGCGATAGTTCGACCGCACGATCGAGTACAAGCCGGAGTTTGTGAGGATCGATTGGCTTTTCAAAATAATGGTAAACGCCTTCATGTTGAATTGCCTGGACCGCGTTTTCGATCGAGCCTTGGCCCGTAAGGAGAACAACGGGCAGTTCCTCATTGCTTAATCGAATCCGGCGAACCAGAGCGAAATCTTCTTCAGAACCGGATGAGCCACCATCGACAACCAGGGAAGGGTTGAATTCATTTACTGCCTGAATGGCATCGTGCAGATCGTCGGCAACGATTGCCTGGTAGCCCCAGGTGGCGAGGAGATCGCGCAAACTTGATCCGCTTTCCCGGTCTCTTTCATAGATTAGTACGCTGTGTGACATCGAAGGTCAGTTTAGCACGGGTCTTGAGTGATTCGGCGTTTGTTCAGAATAGTAAGTTGCAATTGAGCGCGCCAGCTCAATTACATTGAATTGGGTGGGTTGAATGTCGACTGTCAGTCCATATTCATTCGCCGTTGCCGTAGTTACATCTCCAATGCACGCAACTCTGATGTTACGTAGAACATTACTCAAGTCGTGGGTATCAAACAACAGTGCCAGATTTCGGACAGTTGAAGAACTTGTGAACGCAATACAGTCAGCGCTCCCCGTGAGCATAGCAGCCAATCGTCCACGATCCAGATCTTCCGGAATAACGTTTCGATATGCAGCCACTATATCAACTCGAGCGCCGGCTTCTTCGAGCGCCTTTGGTAATTGATCGCGAGCGACCTGTGCCCTTGGCAACAAGATATTCAGGCCGTGTAGATTCTCGCTTCCGCCAACAAAATCAGCCAACGCATTAAAAACACCTTCGGCCTTTGACACTGCAGGCACGACGTCCACGTGAACCTGGGAATCACGCAACTTGTCGGCAGTAGCAACACCAATTGCACACACGCGAACCTCATCTAGTTCGCTTACGTTCTTGCTTTGTTGTTCCAGGCGTCGCATGAAGAAGGTTGCGGCGTTGGAACTGGTAAGGATTAACCAGTCATATCCATACAGGTGATCTATTGCTTCATCGAGGCGCGCGTAACTTTCAGGTTCTTTGATCTCTATCATTGGGCAACTGAGTACTGTGGCCCCATAACTTTCCAAGGCCAGCACAAATTCAGCAGCCTGCGACGCTGCTCGCGTGATAACGACTGTGCGTCCTTCAAGCGAATGGTTCATTTGAGAACTCGCTCAATAAAGATCCAGCGCCGGCCGCTAGGAGTTTCGCCGCCAGCGCCTTTCCTACTTCCTCTGGCCGGTCGATAGAGCCGTTAATCTGATCGCGTATCAATTGGGAACCGTCGGGCTTCGCCACCAATGCTTCCAGCTGAAGTCGATCGTTCTTCACAATCGCATGAGCCGCGATCGGAAACTGACAGCCTCCGCCAAGACTTCGCAATAGCTCACGCTCTGCCAGACAGGCAACACGAGTCTCCTGGTGGTCTAGTTCTTTAACTGCATTGACGACCAGTTCATCATCAACTCGTGTCTCAATAGCGATAGCGCCCTGGCCAACAGCGGGAAGCATATCTTCAACAGGGATATGGAGACTGATTCGGTGTCCCAATCCTAAACGGTCCAGACCTGCAGAAGCTAAGATCAAAGCGTCATACTGACCTTCATCTAATTTCCGGATTCTTGTGTCGACGTTGCCGCGTAGTTCCTTAAAGATAATGTCTGGTCGTCTGGCTCTCAATTGTGCGAGCCGGCGTTGACTTGAGGTGCCAACGATTGCCCGTTCATGCAGTTGCTGGATTGAGGAAACCAAAGCTTGCGATTGCAGGACCAAAGCGTCCCGGGGATCCGCACGCTCGCAGATCGCAGCGATCGTTAAAGTGTCGGGCAGAACAGTTGGCAGATCTTTGAGCGAATGGACCGCGATGTCGATGCGATGATCAAGGAGAGCTTCCTCGAGTTCTTTTGTGAAAACGCCCTTACCCCCGATAACCGAAAGCGGATCCGGCTTCACATCGCCTGTAGTCTTAATGATATCGATCTGAACAGTGAGAGATGGATCAGTTATTTGAAGTTGGTTCTTAAAGGTTTCTGCTTGCCATAAAGCCAGCTTGGATCCGCGAGAACCGATAACAAGGGAACGCTGCATTGTCGCGCTGGTTTACTCCTCTGGTCCAAATGTATCGGCAAGTTCCCGCATTGTTTCCACATCACTGGCTTCGTAATAGCGGCGCATCTGATCAAGAAGCGGGTGAGATAGTTTATTCACTGTTGCCTTGAGCAATTGTTCGACTGCCGCTTCTTGCTCCGGAGTGAGTTGGCCCAGGCTTTTCCGATGCCGTTCCATTTCCTGGCGCGCGAGTTCCTGAAATTTTTGCCGTACCGCTCCAAGCGTTGGTCCCATGTCCATCAATCGTAGTGACTGTTGGAATTGCATCACCTCAGATTGAACGATCAATTCTGCCCGCTCGGCTTCGCGCTCTCTTTCACGGATGTTTGAGGTGATTACTGACTCAAGGTCGTCGATATCAAACACGAAAACATTTCGGACCTTACTTACTTCCGGGTCGATATTCCTTGGCACACTGATGTCGATCATGCACATTGGCCGGTTTCGTCTTCGTTCACATGCCCGGCGTGTCATGTCTGCAGTAATCACAAAATTAGAGGCGGCAGTTGAACAAATAACTACATCGGCCTCGGAAATTGCCGACTCAAGTTCAGTAAACGGAACTGTCTGACCACCGAACTCGTTAGCCAGGCGCCGTGACGACTCTTCTGTCCGGTTTGCCACGAGAATTCGCGAGGCGCCTGCATTTAGTAAGTGTTTGGCAGAAAGCTCGGCCATTTCTCCGGCCCCAATGAGAAGTACTGTGTGGTTCTTCAGTGAGTCGAAGATTTTCTTGCCAAGCTCGACCGCCATGTAACTGATCGAGACCGCGTTTTGAGCGATTCCCGTTTCGTTGCGGACTCGTTTTGCAACTCGGAACGTGTGATGAACGAGTCGATTTAGAACGCGACCCGCGGTTCCGGCTTGCACAGCCACCGAATATGCATGACGAACCTGGCCTAACACTTGCGGTTCGCCAACAACCATTGAGTCGAGTGAAGAAGCAACTCTAAACAGATGGCGAACTGCTTCGTCATCATAGTGGCTGTAAATGTGGTCCTTTAAGAATCCCGGAGGAAGGTTTCGCTGGCTATCAAGAAACTGTGCTATTCGTTTGGTGCTCTGCTCGAAGAGTTCAGTAGTTGTGGCACTGAGAATTTCAACGCGGTTGCAAGTCGAAACGATTAGCCCCTCACGGACCACCTCGCCATCTACCAGAGAACGCAAGCCATTCGCGCACGCTTCATCTGAGAACGCAAGCAGCTCACGAACTTCGACGGGAGCGGTCTTATGATTTACGCCAACTAAAATAATTGACATGGGGGTGTTGGTTTACAAAAACATCCTCAAGGTACGAGTGATGACGGGTGCCAGATCGTTCATTCCAAAAACGTGATAACCGCCGAGTAGGCGCGTCCCAAAAAAAGTACAAAGTACGAGTGCAAATCCCGCTACACCTAACCATGCGGCATTGCTGCCGCGCCAACTTGCGCTTGAACGGTATAGAAGCAAAACGAAATATAGGAGCCAGGTAAGCAGCGCAAAGATTTCTTTCGGATCATTGTGCCAGATGCGGCCATCACGAGCAGATGACCAAACCATACCGGTAGCGATTCCCAGAGTCAGCAAAGTTAATCCGAAGATCGCAGCAGTTGTAGCAAGTTGATTAACGGTCGAGAGGGAAGGGAGCCTGTGAAAGATGGCGCCAAAAGTTTTATGCTTCAGTTCGCGTTCCTGCAACAGGTACATCACGCTTGCCATAAAAACAATGAAGAACGCCGCATAAGCGAAAATGAGCAACGTGGTGTGAATAGGAAACAACCAGGTTGTTGAAAAACCTGCTGCTGTATCCGGCGGGCCAGTCTTAATTAGCAACGCAATGAACGTCAGAATCGAGACCAGAGGCATCGTTAGGACGCCGAGGGCTTGTGCTCGATAACGGTAGAGAATAAGCATGTACGTCCCACAAAGTGCCCATGCCAGAAACGAAAGAGTTTCACCTAAAAAGAACAGCGGGTAGTGGCCGTCGATAACCCAATCAGCAACGAGCGCCGCAGTCTGTAAGATGAATCCGATAGCCATCGACCACTCCGCAGTGCGTTGCACCGAGCGTCGTTTATTAACAAACGCCAGGATGGAATGGATTGCGGCAATCAAATATGCCGCCAGGACTGCGAGTAATAAGGATCTCATTCGGGATAGAACTTTAAGGGGTATATTTTAGTGTATGGCCAGGTTGAAGGGAAATACCCCACACGACAGAGACTGTGTCAAAAATCAATAGTTGAAAGCTTTAACTACAAAAACACTAAGACTCTAAGGCAAGAAATTGAAAGTCGCCTAGTTTAATTTTGCTTTTTCGTGCCTTCGTGTCTTTGAGGCTTTGTGGTTAAGGCTTTCAACATTGATTTGACAAGTCTGGGAAGTGGGTGTGGGTTCTGTATGAAAATGTATGGTGGTGAGAATCGCTTACCCAAATCAACCGGCGAACTCATATGGTTGCTGCAACATCCTAGCAACGCCGAGCATTTCCTTTCTTGTTTGCTTCCAAAGCGTCATAATCAGCCTGTCAGGGAGAACCTACATGCGATTGCTGATTTGTCGGATAACAATCCTCCTTCTCGTCACCTTTGGCGTGTCCTTGTGCGCGTTCGGTCAAACCCGACCCAGGCCAAAGCCTCGGGCGACACCCATACCTGATTTACCGAAACCGGAGGATATGGACAAGCCGGTAGAGCCTCAGGATGTCGATACTCTAAAGACGGATACCGACCTGGTTACTGTTCCGGTGATCGCGACAGATCGTGGAGGTCTCTATATTAGTGATCTTGCTCAAAACGAACTCAATATCTCCGAAGATGGAGTCAAACAAGAAGTGGCGTTCTTCGTTCAGGTCTCAGCGCCATTTACTGTGGTGTTGATGTTGGATACGAGTGCTAGCACTCAGGAAAAACTGAACAAGATTCAGCAGGCTGCTTATGCCTTTGTCCAACAACTACAACCCGCTGATCGAGTAAAGATAATTTCGTTTGACGATACGGTGCGCAATTTGAACGACTTTACAAGCGATCGAAATATCTTGAAAGAGGCGATTAACAAGACGAGGTCTGGGCAGGGAACCAAAGTCTATGACGCAATGACGATGGCATTAACATCCCTCCAGAATATAAAGGGTCGAAAGGCAATCGTAATTTTTACTGACGGTGTAGATTGGCATAGCGACGAGTCTACGTTTGCGGGAAACATGAGATGGTTGGATGAGGAAGGCATCATAGTTTATCCAATTCGTTACGATACAAGGGAGGCGACTGAACGACTTGCTCGCGAACAAGCAAACGAAATAAGCCCGCAGGGACTTCCGACACGGGATGTATTGCGCACACCTTCTCCGGGCACTACGCCCAAGACTTTTCCCGGCGGTGAAGATCAGATACCTACAGTGGGCACGAGTTCAAAAACTGGTCCAATGGGATTACCGTCCGCGAGTGAAATTCTGCGTCGCAATCGACGCTACCCTGACCCAACGGGTCAACCGAATCCGGGCGATCCGACGATCGATCCGACACGTACACCTGGTCCTGACACAACCGATCCTCGCGACCCTAGAAACGACCCGAGAGATCCAAGCCGAGGGCCCTCAACCGGCACTATCCCGGGTGCAGATAACAGAACGACAAGCACCATCAGACGGAATCCACGTCCAGACGATTCAATAACGAACATGTTGGATATGGCCTATGCGACTGCTGATAGTTATCTTCAGCAACTAGCAGAAAAAAGTGGTGGAAGATTGCTTCGCGCCGACAGTTTGGTTTCACTGCCAGATGCATTCGCACAGATAGCTGCGGAGCTCCGAACCCAGTACTCACTAGGTTACTACCCGCTAAATAAGAACCGTGATGGCAAGTATCGCAAGATCAAGGTCAACACGTCACGGAAAGACGTAGCAATTCGGTCGCGACCGGGCTATTTGGCGACTGAGACCAGGTGAGAACTATTTCAGATTTCAGATTGAAGATTTAGGATTTGAACACTCGGATTCAATCTTAAATCTACAATCCACAATCTGAAATAGACTACGTCCTTTCGTCTCCTTGTCGTTCCTACCTGCCCGTGCTAGTTTTTTACTGCTCTAATAACCCTTTATCTTAATCGCCATAACAACTCGAATGCCGGATCGATCTGAAGCCTGGGAACTGCTCTGCGAGTACACAAAAGGAGATAGTTTGCGCAAGCACGCTATCGCTGTCGAAACCGCCATGCGGGCATGTGCAAGGAAGTATGGCGACGAGAACTCCGACGTAGATGAGTGGGGCTTAGTGGGTTTGCTGCATGATTTTGATTACGAGATGTTTCCCACTGCAGATCAGCACCCGTTTACTGGCGCGAATATTCTTTGTGGTCGAGGTTATTCTGAACGAATCATTCGTGCCATCATGGGCCACGCAACCTATACCGGTGTGCCGCGCGACACGGACATGGCCCGTGCACTCTTCGCCACAGACGAACTCTGTGGCTTTTTAGTAGCGTGTGCTTTGGTGCGACCTACAAAAAGCCTTGACGACCTTGAAGTTTCGTCGGTTAAGAAGAAACTAAAGGACAAAGCTTTTGCGCGCTCAGTCAATCGAGACGATATCAAGCAGGGTATCGAGGAACTCGAAGTAGATTTGGATGAACATATAAGGTTTGTGATTGATGCGCTTCGACCAGTTCAAACGGAGATTGGTTTGCAGCGCGTTCAGACTTAGTTCCCCGAGTGACTGGGAGTAAGGACTGGCTGTTTTGGCATATTGCGCCGCCCGCTGACAATTATCGCGATTGCGAGGAGCGCAAGGGTGAGAACGGTAGCCAGAACTGCGGTTGCAAAAGCTTGCAGTCGTCGCCGGCGGGCCGTGTGACGATAGACAAAGACTGACGCAAAACCTATTAAAGCAATCGGGAGAAGAAAGGTACTCGCAACGATCAGTCCAGGCCGCGTCACTGGACTTAACGAGGAGAAGACGAAAAATACGACCCCTATGCATGAGCCTGCCCCTAGTAGCGCCGCAAGCGATGACACTCCGACAACCAACTTTGGGCGCATGGAAACTGTTCCTCTGTTTCTACTAGAAGCGACGAGTAATGGACCGCAAAAGCGTCGCCAAGAATACCACAGGCTCACAGTGGAACTGCGGGCAAATATCTTAAGATAGTTAGCAAATGGTCAAAAGTTTGTATTCCAATTCATTGAACATTATTAACAGATGCTAAGCAGAAGCGCTCTTATCTGGTTGTCCCGGCACGAGGGGTTAAAGGACTTCGCCACCAGTTTTCAGATCTTTAAGAAGTTAACGACAAGATTTGTAGCTGGTGAAACAATCGACGAAGCGATTAATTTCATTCGCGAGATCAACGCCGAAGGCTGTTCAGCAAGTTTCGACCACTTGAATGAATCCGTCGGCAGCAGCGTGGAAGCGGACCAGGAAGTGTCCGAATATTTGAATATTCTTTCAAGGATCGATGAGACTGGTATAAAGTCGAACGCTTCGATAAAGCTGACTCAGTTTGGCTTAGGGTTGGACCACGAACTCGCTTACAAGAATGCCCGCCGCGTTGTTGAGGAAGCTCATAAGCGTGGCAATTTTGTACGGGTCGATATGGAAGATTCCGCCGTCACGCAGGTTACGATAGATATTTTCAAAAGACTGCGAAGCGAATTTGGACTAAATGACGTGGGTATCGTGTTGCAATCCTATCTGCATCGAACCCATGCCGATGCCCAGGAGTTAGTTAAGCTGCCGGCCAGAATACGGATTTGCAAAGGGGCGTATAACGAACCGCCGGAAGTTGCTTATCCAGACAAGAAAGATGTTGATGACAATTACATTCGGGTGATGCAGGTGCTGCTGGCCAGCGGGACCTATCATGGAATCGCCACCCATGATCCTAAAATGATCGAAGCGACAGTTAACTTTGCTAGTAAAGAAGGCATTGGTAAGGACAAGTTTGAATTTCAAATGCTCTACGGCATCAGGCGTGATTTACAACGTCAACTTGCGCGAGATGGTTACAACATGAGGATCTATGTTCCTTACGGTAAACATTGGTATCCTTACTTCATGCGACGGCTTGCCGAACGGCCGGCCAACATTTGGTTTGTCTTGAAGAACCTGTTCAATGGTTAGGTTCTGGGTAACCCGGGTCCAATTGGTATTATACGTCCTATCGTCAAGGAGCAAGATTCTTAGATGCAATGGCTCTGGATTTTCTGGACTGTGCTCGGCGCGATATTGATCGTCGCTGAAATATTTACGTCTGGATTTGTCCTGCTCTGGTTTGGCATCGGAGCGTTGGCCGCGGCCCTTCTGGGGATCGTTGGCATCGATAGCTTGGCGCTCCAGTTTTTAGTTTTCGCAGTCGTTTCGAGCGTACTAACGGCGGCCTCTCGTACAATCTTTCTTAAGTATTTTTCACGAGAGAGCACTGGCCAGTCGTTACGAAGTGGTGTAGACGCCCTACCCGGAAAGATTGGTACGGTCGTGTCTTCGAGCAAAGGTGCGCTTAACGAAGGGGCGGTAAAAGTATTTGGTTCAACATGGACGGCTTATCCGGCCGTCGGTGAACCACCCCTGGAAGCCGGTGAACGTGTTTGCGTGGAGAGTATTGAGGGAGCGTCGATTTACGTTAAGCGTATTGAAGAAGCTCGCGATTGGAGAGGGAAGAATAAAGAAGAATAGCGGATATGGAGTGGTGATTTCAGATTGGAGATTTCAGATTTCAGATTGATATTCGTTTTCACTACAATCTTAAATCTGAAATCTCCAATCTGAAATGACCAGACAAATAGATTTTAGCCTAGTGCTGTGGTTCGGTATCCGCCTCGTAAGTATCGTCGAGGGTCTTGTCTTCTTCGAGTGGCGGGAGTTCGATGGTGATGCGATCTGTTGACGGAGCTTGGAGGTCTTCGCCGAGAAATCTTGCGAGAACTACTGTAATGTTGTCTTCGCCACCGCGATTGTTCGCCTCGTCAACTAATGCATCGCAGGCTTTTGCCAGATTCCCGTCGCAGCCCACAACGATTTGCTGAATATCTTCTGCCCGTAGCTTGCCCGACAATCCATCACTACAGAGCAGTACCACGTCCCCCTGACGCAAGCGAATCTTCCCGGTCACTGGAGCAATTTCACTTTGTGCTCCTAAAGCCTGGAGAATGACATTGCGAAACATATGTGTTTCGGCTTCGGTCTCACTGATCTGACCAACATCGACAAGTTGTTGCACGAGTGATTGATCCTTTGTAGCAAGCCGGATCTGATCTTTCCGAATTACGTAACCCCGACTATCGCCGACCTGAACCAGGTCAAGTGAGTCACCCTTTATAGCTGCACCTGTAAATGTTGCTCCCATGCCCGCACATCGAGAGTCTTCTTGACTTCGGAGGTGAATGGCTAGGTTGGCGTAGACGGTCGCGTTCTTTAGACACTCAACGAGATCACTTGCTGGATCGCACGGTTCTTCACCGCCGGCTCCAATTAGCATCTCGCGCACGGAGTCGACTGCCATCCGGCTCGCGACGTCACCCGCGAGCGCTCCACCCATTCCATCTGACACCACCAGGACTAGTCCCTTATTACCTAAGTCGAAGTGTGTCAGTTTTTCAGGGGGAACTGCACCATCACTGCCGGTCCACGTTTGTTCTGTAGACAAATCAAGAACTAAAAAGTTGTCTTCATTGCCACGCCGAACACGGCCAACGTCTGATTTGGCGTATAACTCTACAATCATAAGGAGAGCGAATTAATGGGAGTCTTTAATAAGGCTGAGAACGACGAGATTGTAACCCTTCTATAGTTTGACTGTCACTCGCGGATTTCGTGACAAAATGTAGTTCGCCTTTGGGCGAGCAGGCAAGATAAAGTTTAACGATGGCTAAATCTTTTCAAGCGCCTGGTCAATATCAGCAATGATATCGTCTGTGTCTTCGATTCCTACTGAGATCCGTACAAGTCCTTCTGTAATACCCAGTCGTTCACGCTTTTCGGCATCAACCGAAGCGTGAGTCATTGTAGCTGGATGCGAAATGAGAGTTTCTACGCCTCCCAGGCTCTCAGCCAGCGTGCATAACTTAACAGATTCCAAGACCAAACGAGCAGCAGCGAGCGACCCAACATCAAAAGCGACCATGCCACCAAAACCTCGTTGCTGGCGTCGCGCCAGTGCATGTTGAGGATGTGATGCCGATCCTGGATAGTAGACCTTTTTAACTTTTGGATGCTCCTCGAGAAAAGCGGCAATCGCGCGACCGGATTTATCGTGTTGTTCCATTCGCAGCGCCAACGTCTTTGTCCCGCGAAGAACTAACCATGAGTCGAATGGTGACAATATCGCTCCTGCGCTGTTTTGGACAAATGCGATCCAATTCGCATCCTCTTCATCATTCAGGACCACGATGCCACCGACGCCGTCCGAATGCCCATTCAAGTACTTGGTTGTGGAATGCACCACGATATCCACCCCGAACTCTAAAGGTCGTTGCAGATATGGCGACATGAAAGTGTTGTCGCAAACCACTCGAGCGCCAACGCGATGAGCGATGTCGCTGACGGCTTGTAAATCAGTGACTATCATCACTGGATTAGTGGGTGTTTCGAGAAACACCATTTTGGTGTTTTCTTTAATCGCTGCTTCGACGTTCAGAGGCTCAGAAGTATCGACGAAATCAAACTCGACGTTGTAGTTTGCAAGTATTTTTGTGAATAAGCGCGAAGTACCGCCGTAAGTATTATCAGAAACGATCACGTGCTCCCCGGCTTTAACTAACTTCAACGTTGAATCGATCGCTGCCATGCCGGACGCAAAGGCAAAGCCGAATCGCGCACCTTCGAGTGCTGCAATATTCCGTTCTACAGCTGATCGAGTTGGGTTTTGGGTGCGCGCGTATTCGTAGCCCTTATTTTTTCCGAGCGCGTCTTGTGCGTAAGTTGACGTCTGGTAAATTGGAACAGTAACAGAACCAGTTGCCTCATCGGGCTCCGATCCCGTGTGAATAGCTGTGGTTGCAAATCCCATATTAGCTTCTATTTGTCAGTTGATTCGTTATTTGAAAGTAACTCGCGCCCTTCAGTACATTTCATATCATCAAAGATTCCCTGACTCTGATATCTCTCCGCTCCATCGGGAAAGACTGTAACAACATTTTTCCCTGGACCAAGTCGTTCTGCGATTATATAGGCAGCCGTTGCTGCCGCACCCGATGACCAGCCCCCCAAAAGTCCTTCGTTCCTTGCAAGGCTCTTTAAAGAGGCGCATACATCTTCGTCCATCACCATCATAATTTCATCGGCTAGCGATGGATCATAAATCGACGGGATGAAGTCACGTTGACCTATACCTTCGATTTTCTTCGGACCAGGTGGTCCACCGCCATAAATCGAACCTTCCGGTTCTACAAGGACGCAAAGAACGTTTGGATTCAGCTTCCTGACCGCGCGCGATACACCAACAAACGTTCCTGATGTTCCAGCACCAATCACCACTGCATCAATATTGCTGTTCAGTTGTTCAATGATCTCGGCGCCAGTAGTCAACTCATGAAAGCACGGGTTTGCAGTATTCTCAAACTGCTGTGGGACGAAACTATCTTTTATTTCGCCGGCCAATTCATGACAACGCTCAATTGCTCCCTTCATTCCGGCGGATTGAGGTACATATTCAATTTCGCCACCCAGAACTTCAATCAGTTTCATCTTCTCGACTGCAAAGCCTTCCGGCACACAGAGGATTACGCGGTAGCCCTTTGCAATTCCCACGAGAGCTAATCCAATTCCAGTATTGCCTGCAGTTGGCTCGATAATCGTTGCGCCTCGTTGGAGTTTCCCTGTCCTTTCAGCATCAAGGATCATTCCTAGCGCGGCGCGATCTTTTATAGATCCGCCCGGATTCATCCATTCGAGTTTGGCGTAGACATTTGCTAGTGGTGGAGGGGCGAAACGCGCGAGGTGGAGAAGGGGAGTGTGACCTATCAGGTCGATAATGCTTTCTGCCGTGCCGAGAGCCATTAACGCGATACGTGCATCACCTTCGATTGAGCTAATCGGGCTGGATGGTAGCCCGCACGTCGGATCGTGTCAAACA